>NZ_JBHIMK010000007.1:0-41686 GCF_042194085.1 Bartonella sp. MU70NMGDW | reverse complement strand
AGCACCAAAGCTAAAACAGCCCAATGATAGAAACCGTGTGCCTATTAATAAAACAATCCCTGCCGAAATCAAGCGAGGAGACAGATGAAAACAAAACAAGTAAAACCAGTGAAAGCCGAAAAACTTAGCAGTTATTATGAAGAAAGCCGTGGCTTAGAACGTGATCTTATAAATGAATTTATAAGGTCGCGCAGAACGGCATGGCGTGTAGCGAGTACTGTTGGTCTTTTTGGCTTGTTCGGTATGATATGTGGAGTCGTTGGGTTTTCTCAACCAGCTCCAACTCCCTTAGTATTGCGCGTTGATAACACGACGGGTGCGGTTGATGTTATTTCAGTCATGCGTGAACACGAGACCAGCTATGGTGAAGTTGTAGATAGATATTGGCTAAACCAATATGTGCTTAACCGTGAAAATTACGACTACGATACCATTCAACTGAACTATGACACAACAGCACTTTTAAGTGCAGCATCTGTTCAACAAGAATATTATAAAATCTATGATGGAGAAAATGCACGGGATAAAGTGCTTTCCAATAAAGCACGTATCACAGTCAAAGTACGATCAATCCAGCTTAATGGACTAGGTCAAGCAACCGTACGTTTTACGACTCAGCAGCTTGACAGCAGCGGTGCTACTACCGGACCAAAACAGCACCAGATTGCGACAATTGGTTACACCTATGTCGGTGCACCCATGAAATCATCTGATCGATTGCTTAACCCCCTTGGTTTTCAAATAACAAGTTACCGTTCTGACCCAGAAATACTGTTAAATGATTAAGGAATTGATTGTTATGAAAAAACTTGCGTTCATTGTTCTATTGTCTTCGTTTTCTTCTCTTTATACAGTACCTGTGCAGGCGCTCAAAAGTCCATCAAATTCACAATATGACCACCGCATTCGCTATATAACATATAACGAAGCTGATGTGGTTCAAATTGAAACAGTTCTTGGTGTGGCAACACATATTATTCTTGAAGAAGGTGAACAGTATATCACTCATGCCTTTGGCGATTCTGAAGCCTATGCCTTTGCTCATAAAGGGCGGCATATTTTTATTAAACCAAAAGCAGAACTTGCTAATACCAATCTCATCGTTGTAACTGACAAACGGAGTTACAAATTCCGACTACAATTTCGAAATGACCGTGCAGGATCAACATATGAATTAGCTTTCCATTATCCCGATTCAAATGATGAAAAGTCAGAAGAAAACAACCGGCGCCTTGCGATTGAACGTGGTTTTCACCAAAGCGTCAATGGCTATAATCTCAGTTACACCATGAGCGGTCACCAAGATATTGCTCCGATAAATGCTTGGGACAATGGGCGTATTACTTACTTCAAATTTCCCGCTAACATAGATATGCCATCGATTTATGTCGTAGATGCTGAAGGCAATGAAAGCTTAATACCACGCACCGTTATCGGCAGTTCTAATGATATTATCGCCGTCCATAAGGTCAATCCTAAATGGCTCATACGGCTTGGTAAACGCGCTCTAGCTGTTTTTAATGAAGCCTATGACCCCAATGGCGTACCAAACACAACAGGGACAGTATCTTCGGTGGTTTATCGTATCAATAAAGGAGGAAAATGATGTTTGACAATAAGGAAGGAGAGGGAAAAGGTACAAAACTGGACAACGTCGAGCAAAAACATATTGAAGGTACTTATGGAGGATCGGAACTAGGTTCTGAACGTCGTCCGACAATTCCAGGTACCCGTGCATTGTTAGTGGTAGGACTTATTGTCATAGTAACGATACCGATTGCCTTGACTTGGAAAGCTTTTAAAATGCGTAATACCGTGGAAGTTGAGGAAGAAAACCCACAACAAATAGTACAGCAAATTATACCAAACTACGTCCCTCGGATTATAGAAGAGCCAAAGATTGTAGAAGAAGCAGAAAAACCAGCACAAATTGAAGATTCAAACCTAGATATTCCACCGGCCTTGAGTAAGCTTCTTCAAACAGCCATTCCTCCACACATGCTCCAAGATTCTGAAGAATTAGCACGCAAACGTATGCTCAGTTCTAGCCTTAACAGCGGTGGTAGCGAAGGATCTACAGATACAAATAGTAAAGCATCGAATAATGATCGAGGTAGTGGCGGATTATTTGATAACCTTCAGCCCGTGCGTTTAGGTCAATCACATGCGGCGCAACTTCGTAACCGTGACTTTTTGATTACGCAAGGAACACAAATAGATTGCACGTTAGAAACAAAGATCATTACATCACAACCCGGAATGACGACATGTCATTTAACACGCGATATTTATTCCACAAGTGGTCGTGTTGTTTTGCTTGACCGTGGTTCTAAAGTCGTTGGTTTTTACCAAAGTGGCATACAACAAGGACAAACGCGTGTGTTTGTGCAATGGTCACGCATCGAAACACCTTCTGGTGTTGTTGTCAATCTTGACTCACCTGGCACAGGTCCTCTGGGTGAAGCGGGTATTGGTGGCTGGGTTGACAGACGCTTTTGGGAGAGATTTGGTAGTGCAATTATGGTAAGCATTATCGGTGATTTAGGAGAATGGGTAAAAGGAAAAGTTAGTAAAATCAGCAAAGAAAATAAAGAGAACTCACAAAATAAAGGTAATCAGAATGCTGAATCTATAGCAATCGATGTCCTTCAAAATTCCATCAATATCACACCAACACTTTACAAAAACCAAGGCGAACGAGTAAATATTTTTGTTGCTCGTGATCTGGATTTCAGCGATGTCTACAGTCTTGTCACACGTTAACCCAATACAGAAAGATCAAGCAGTTTTTCAGCTTCTACAACCGCTTGATTGTTTCTTAGAAGATCCCACGATCACTGAATTATCGATTTGCCGCCCCTGTGAAGTATGGACGAAAAGCTTAAAGGGTTGGCAAGTACATAGCGTACCAGAGTTAACAACCAATTTTTTGCAAACGCTCATTACAGCTATTATCGTTTATAACGGTATGGCTCCCAGAAGTATTAATTATGTGCTATTGCCTGGTGGACAACGTGGTACAATTATACAAACGCCAGCTGTCGTTGATGGTGCTCTTTCCTTTGTGATTCGTAAACATTCTCTTATAGTTAAGACGTTAGAAGAACTCAAAGAAGAAGGTGCATTTGATGATTTCTCTGATGTAAGTTTTAACAAACCTTCAAAAAAAGAAGCAAATGACTTGTTATCGAAGCAGGACTTCACAAGGTTGGAACCATTTGAAGTTGAACTCTTGCAACATAAACGTGATGGAAAAATTCTTGAATTTTTACAAGAATGCGTCCTTCATAAACGCAACATTATTATTGCAGGCAAGACAGGATCTGGTAAAACAACATTTGCTCGCTCTTTAATTGAAAAGGTCCCTGTAGAGGAGCGTATTATCACAATTGAAGATGTTCATGAGCTTTTTCTACCCAATCATCCCAATCATGTACATATGATTTATGGTAACAATGTAGGCCGTGTTTCAGCTGAAGAATGCCTAGATGCGTGTATGCGTCAGTCGCCCGACCGAATTTTTCTCGCTGAATTGCGAGGTAATGAAGCGTGGGAATATCTCAATTCACTAAACACGGGTCATCCCGGATCGATTACAACGACGCATGCCAACAGCGCTTTGCAGACATTTGAACGATGTGCCACTTTGATTAAAAGATCAGAAGTTGGTCGGCAACTCGAGTTAGAAATGATAAAAATCGTTCTCTATACAACAGTTGACGTCGTGTTGTTTTTTAAAGATAGAAAACTCTCTGAAGTCTTTTACGACCCTATTTTTGCTAAATCAAAAATCGCTTAAGGGGAGCTTCCTCTCTCGATAATATGATGCAAACAAAAAATAGCCGTAACTAATTGTTACGGCTATTTATTTAACTCTTCCTATTCTCTTTGCTTCTCCAATGGATTTTCTACACTCTTCATGAATAAAAGAAGAAAAAAGTTAATAGACAACAACTTTACAAGAAAACCAAATATACATAAGGCTCTCTCTATTCTCTTACCTTTGATCATTTTTTCCATTTATCTTTTGAAAAAGTATGTTTGATGCAAAAAAAATAGCTGCGAAATAAATATTTCAACAAAAGAAAAGAATAAATTTTGATTCGCCTATCAATGAAAGCTTCGTAAAATAGATACTTCGATCATCACAAATAATGATCGTCATCAAGACCAAAACTTATCGTTTAAAAATTCTAAGTGCTATTTTCAAGTGATTAATAAATATGTTTTTTAACCAAAAAATCTCCAGATACGGAAAAGCTTATACGAAATAAACTATCATTTCGATTTAGCATCTATAAACCACATTCTATTTGGTAATAAAAAGTATAGTTGCATATCAACATCTTCTTCGGACGAAGAAAGATTTTTAACCTCCAGCTGTTCGTAAACAATCAAGTTTCTCTTAAACAAGCTTTGCTAACCATATCACGTGGTTTATATCCCCATCCTAAAGACGATATCCATAGATTACACAAGGTAAGCTCTACTCTGAATATTCCTGTTCTCTTTTCTGCGCCTCAAAAAACAAAAACTCCTAAAAGCACAGATCTAAAATCCCACTTCTTAAGATGCATCACATTAATTTATAAAGAGTGTTCATTGTTTTGCATGTTGGATAAAAGATCTTAGTACCGTAAGATTCTCTCATTTTATGTCTCTTGCACATTACAAGTAAATAAAGCCGTATAGAATGAAACTGTATAAAAAAGAACTAAAAATGCCTCTTATAAACCGTCGCAAACGCCAAAAACTGTCGCAACATTGGGAGTTAGCAAAGTGTATAACAGCGCCCAGCTTGTTCTTTTATGAAGTGTGGATATATAGAGATACTCTATAAATTGTATATTGTTCATCGGGACTTTACCATTATACCATCTACAAGCACTGTCGCAAAATGAGCTTGGGAACCTTAAAGAAAGGTTTTTTCAAAACAAGCGCATAAATTGACAAGCCAAGTGTATTTGGTTTGGGGCGTTCTGTTTTGCATAAGGGTTGTGATCTTATTTGTGATCTTTTTAAAGAACGAGAGAAACAAAAGCGTGAAGCAATGCGTAATCTCTATTATTTAAAAGACATTACTCTAGACGCTTTTGAAAGTCATAAAACTGAACTAAAATGGAAACTGGTTTACACCTTTACAGCTTCATATTCCCCCAAAATTAGGAGACTGTATACCGGTTTCAGAGATTATGCCAACAGAGAGATAAGTAATACTCTTAACTCCCATCTGATAGGTAAAAGCTGCAACAGCAAAAGCTCTTTTAGAGAAACAACGCCATAAAGTCATTAATAAACCGACAATGAATTGGAGAAATGTTCTAGATTTTTATCAAGCACTCTGCAAAGCAAAAATAATGATACAACTGGCTTTGCGTCTGCTTATTCTTACAGGTGCTCGTACCCATCTCTTACATCAATTCGTGAAGATCAGATTGAAGAGGATATATAGACAATTCTTGGCTCGAGAATATGAAAGGTCTGCGTGATACTACAGGAGATTTCGCGTGCCCTTATGATCAGAAGCATTAAAAATTTTAAAACAAACACGCTTGTTTTTTCGCAATGATTTCTTTTTTCTGTAACCGGTCATGGTCCTTATTAAGGTGAATTTCCTATCACAATATATAAGAGAGATTAGACTAAAAACCTGTCCACGTAGATTTCGCTCTCGTTTACGTAATTGGCTAACAGACTCCACCTATCACACCTCAAAGGACGAAGCCTCTTAACACACAAACTAATATGCAAACAATCCGCCCCTTCGCCTAGCAGATTTCAAACCACTTTAATTACCACATCCTAAATACGATAGTGTTTTATGGCACAACAGAATAAATACCAAAACATAATAAATAAGATCTAAACCTAGAAATCTCTATGTTTTTATAGATAAAAACATATAAAATCAAAACCTCCGAAACTCGTCAAAATATAACATATTTGCTTTGATGATTGAATTCATTCAACTCAAACTAACCTATAAACATCCCTTATTCTACATTCGCAACACGTGTTCTTAGAATTCTCACTACCGTTTTCTAAATTTTTAGAAAAAACTATAAATTTGATATTTTTTAAAACGTCTTATCTGCTCTTTAATGAATTTAAATCTATGATGTTACAATAGTTTTAAATTACTGCCCCTTTAACTGTATGCTCTATCTCTACAATAGATAGGGATTTTTCGTTCTCCATTTTGAGAACTATAAATTTTGTTTTTTAATGCGATTAACAATCCAATCTTTAAAAGAAAAAATATGACCTTTAAATATATAATGATGTTATCAAAAATTCCTAATCCCTGAATATTAGCAATGTTTTCGATATTATAATAAACGTATCGTAAAATGACGAACTGTCATAATGACTACTCCTTTGTATTTCATTTGAATAATTTACATGCGTTATAATATTTGTATCAGCATTTATTTTTTGTGCTCTATTTATACAGAGTTATCTTTTTTATAAAAAATGATTAATTGAATCTGCATTAAAGTGCAAATTCTGATACGAATTTAATAAAAATAAAAACACATGGCATATTGATTTTATTATTTTTATATAGAACGCTATTTAAAGTATCGTCTACCCGAAAGGCTAATGCCTTTATTAAAGGTGATAATAACTATGCTAACCGCCTCATAGAAGCCAATAAATTTTTAGAGATTAAGTTTCGAGAAGCACGAAAAACACGCACAATTTTCTATTTTTCTTTTTACTGTTCGTTAATCGGTCAATTTTCAAAGTAATATTCAACTATGAGTTTTCTGCTCAGCCATTGCAAGGATTGCTCCTACAAGGATTGGTTAGTTTTTAGAGATTACTGCGCTTTTAGAATGATTATAGCTACTGCGCCCCCATAAGCAGCCAATCTTCTTTTAGAGATTTAATTGCTAAAAGGAGATACAATTTTCTACCTTGCGCTTTATTTTCATCAATCAGTAAATTTTCAAAGGCGGCGTTCAACCATGAGTTTTTTAATTTCAGCAATCGCTTTCGCTGGATTTAATCCCTTTGGACAAGTTTGCGCACAATTCATAATCGTATGGCACCGATAAAGGCGGAAAGGATCTTCTAAATTATCAAGACGTTCACCACACATCTCATCACGTGAATCCGCAATCCAGCGATAAGCTTGAAGCAAAACAGCGGGGCCCAAATAACGATCACCGTTCCACCAATAACTTGGACATGAAGTCTGACAACACGCACACAAAATACACTCATAAAGGCCATCGATTTTTTGGCGATCGGAGTGACTTTGTAACCATTCTTTTGCAGGTTCAGGAGAAACTGTTTGCAACCAAGGCTCAATGACTCGATGTTGCGCATAAAAGCGCTTCAAGTCAGGAACCAAGTCTTTAACAACAGGCATGGAAGGCAAAGGATAGACTTTAATGGGGTGTTTTACATCATCCATTCCTTTGGTACAAGCCAATGTATTGGTTCCATCAATATTCATCGCACATGAACCACAGATGCCTTCACGGCAAGATCGACGAAGTGTCAAAGTTGGATCAATATGGTTTTTAATAAACAAAAGCCCATCAAGAATCATTGGACCACAAGCAGAACGATCCACATAATAAGTATCCAGACGAGGATTATTCTCATCATCAGGCGACCAACGGTAAACATGAAATTCTGTCAGTTTTGTCGCACCTTCAGGTTTAGGCCAAACCTTCCCCGGTTTTACTTGAGAGTTTTTGGGAAGCTTAATTTGTACCATAATTCGTGTCTCCCCTTAATAAACCCGTTTTTTAGGTGCAATGCGCTTTAAATCGATCCCACCATCAGCTTCAGATGTTAACGGGTCTACATGGACAGGTCGATATGATAACGTCACCTTACCCTCTTTTGACAAATGTGAAAGCGTATGTTTACGCCAGTTTTTATCATCACGCTCTGGATAATCTTCACGAGCATGAGCGCCACGACTTTCTAAACGGGCTTGTGCAGAATGAACAGTCGTGATTGCATTCGCCATGAGATTTTCAAGCTCTAATGTTTCAACCAAATCAGAATTCCATATCAGAGAACGATCTGTGACTTTGAGGTCAGACAATTCCCCCCAGATTTTATTCATCCGTTGACATCCTTGTTGCAAAGAATCTTCTGTACGGAACACTGCCGCATCTTCTTGCATCGTGCGTTGCATTTTTTCACGCAATAGAGCTGTCGGTATCGCCCCTTGTGCAAAACGTAAACGATCAAAACGCCCTATAATTTCGTCAACAGCTTCTTCATTGATGGGTGGAATTTCTGCATTCCGATCAATAACTTCACCCGCGCGAATGGCAGCAGCACGACCAAACACCACCAGATCAATTAATGAATTTGACCCCAAGCGATTAGCTCCATGAACAGAAGCACATCCTGCTTCTCCTACCGCCATCAGCCCTGGTTGAATACGATCAGGCGAATCAGCCGTTGGGTTGAGAACTTCCCCGTAGTAATTGGTAGGAATCCCGCCCATATTATAATGAACCGTTGGCAAGATGGGGATAGGCTCTTTTGTTACATCCACACCTGCAAAAATCCGTGCTGATTCCGAAATTCCCGGTAAACGTTCGTGCAAGATTGCAGGATCAATATGATTGAGAACCAAATGAATATGGTCCTTCTTAGGTCCAACGCCACGTCCTTCACGAATTTCAAGTGTGATACAACGCGAAACCAAGTCACGTGAAGCCAAATCCTTAAAGGAGGGTGCATAGCGCTCCATAAAGCGTTCACCTTCAGAATTGATTAAATAGCCTCCTTCACCACGAGCTCCTTCTGTAATTAAGCAGCCAGAACCGTAAATCCCTGTAGGATGAAATTGTACAAACTCCATATCCTGAAGTGGCAATCCAGCACGTGCGATCATTCCACCACCATCACCCGTACAGGTATGCGCCGATGTCGCGGAAAAATAAGCTCGTCCATAACCACCAGTTGCAAGAACAACCATTTTGGCAGAAAAACGATGTATTGTACCATCATCGAGATTCCATGCCACAACCCCCGTACAAACCCCATCCGTCATGATGAGATCGAGTGCAAAATATTCAATAAAAAATTGCGCATTATGCTTTAAGCTTTGTCCATAAAGCGTATGCAAAATGGCATGGCCTGTACGATCAGCTGCTGCACAAGTACGCTGAACAGGTGGACCTTCACCAAATTGTGTCGTATGTCCACCAAAAGGACGTTGATAAATTTTGCCTTCTTGCGTCCGCGAAAAAGGAACGCCATAATGTTCTAATTCGTAGACAGCAGCAGGTGCATTACGCACCAAATACTCCATTGCATCGGTATCACCCAACCAATCAGAACCTTTCACGGTATCATATAAATGCCACTGCCAATTGTCAGGTCCCATATTTGAAAGCGATGCAGCAATCCCCCCTTGTGCTGCAACCGTGTGCGAGCGAGTTGGAAAAACCTTCGTGATACAAGCTGTCTTTAATCCTTGTTCCGCCATACCAAGCGTTGCACGTAATCCTGCACCACCTGCCCCAACAACAACAACATCAAATTTATGATCTACAGTGCGATAAGGGGCGTTACCTGCTTTAGCGCCCAGAGATGATCCTGTACCCGCCATACTTGTTTAACCCCCTAATGCAATTTTCAAAAGAGAAAAAATAATGATACCACCTATGAGAAAACAAAATGAAATATTTAACGTCAAAAAGAATATCCGGAAACCTTCACGTGGAATATAATCTTCAATCACCACCTGCATACCAAGTTTCATATAATAAAGGACCGAAAAAGTCATCAATCCCATCAAAATAGCAACAATAGGATGTGCAAGTCTTGCACGCACAATGCTATAGTCCTTTCCCACAAGCGAAAGAATAAGAACAATAAAAAATATCAAAAGTGGTAGATTGATAAACCCTGTCAAACGTTCTAGCCAAAAATGCTCTGTTCCTTCATGAGCACTGCCACGCCCCCGTACTTTCCCAAGTTCCGTTCGAAAATCTTTTTTCATATCTCTTTTCACCCCCAGCTAAACAACGGTATATCCAATAATCCAAATCGCAAAAGTAACAATAAGAGAAATAAACACTGTCGCCCAAGCAGTGACTGTTGCCTTTTCTTTTGCCAAAAGGCAAGGCTTCAGATCCCAAACAATGTGGCGAACACCACCAACCATGTGATGAACCCCTGCCAAAGTATAAAGAAACAAGATACACAATCCAAACCAAGAACTATAAATCTCGTGAACCGTTCTGAATGCCTCTTCCCCACACGCAATAGCAATTAACCAAACAGCAAGAAAGACCATTCCAACATAAAGTACCATACCCGTAATGCGGTGTGCAATGGACATAGCCATAGTAATTGTCCAACGATAAATACTTATATGAGGGGAACGAGGGCGCTCTTTTATCCTAGTTGTCTCTGTCATAAAATATCCTGACCTGGTTTTTACTGCAACCGCAATGAACGAGAAAAACCGCATAAAACGACTAAATATATTATCTCGTTTTTACTTGTTTGGCATCTCAAGATACCGATACTACAGGTCGGTTGTCTCAAATAACGGATTAAAGGTCACGCATAAAAAAACCGATTACTCCACGGATATGATCCGCAAAACTTGCTTTAATCTAATACAATTTTATCTTCACGTCAAAGGTCTAACATCTTTTCTCAAATATAAAATAGGAATTTTTCCAGATTAAACTTATCTTTTTGAGGATCCACGATATATGCAATGATATCTTAAATTGACCCCATGATTAAGAATAAAAAGAGGCAAAAATTGATAGATTAAACATTTTTATGTCTCCTCCAAGCCTTTTAAAAGACAAAACGAATCACGAAAGACACAAATAAGCGGCATAAAAGCCGCTTTTGCATAAAGTTTAGCCGATATAATCTCTACTCAGCAACTTGCTTTTCAACATCTATGCTTACAGCTGCTGCTTCTACTTTCTCAACAACCTTTTCAGCTTTTTTCCGATAATCTCTCTTTTCAGCGATACGCGCAGCTTTACCTCTCAAACCACGAAGATAATAGAGTTTTGCACGGCGCACTTTACCACGGCGCACCAGCTCAACACCTTCGATCAACGGAGAATAAACAGGAAATACCCGTTCCACCCCTTCACCATAAGAAATCTTGCGTACTGTAAAGGTCTCATTCAACCCACCGCCGGAACGCGCAATACAAACACCTTCGTAAGCCTGAACACGCGTTCGCGTACCTTCCGTCACACGCACCATGACACGGACTGTATCTCCTGGCTGAAAGGCTGGAAATTGTCGCTTTTCTTCAATTTTTGCACATTGTTCAGCTTCAAGTTGTGCGATAATATTCATTTCTTTTATCCTTCATGTTCTTTATCGAACAGTCAGAGCGCTCAACTCTTACCAAAAAAGCCTTTATTAAGAATAAGAAGCTCTTTAGGCTATGCCTTACACAGGAGCGAATACACCATTCCTTCATTTTAATTTTGGAACTACAGAAAACCTTTTATAAAAAACTCTCTAAAAAGAGAGCCATGCAATACACCACCTTATCATATGAATCAAGTTTTCTGATGATTTTTATCATAACGCGCATAAAGATCAGGGCGACGTTGACGTGTTAACAATTCGGCTTGCCTTTGACGCCAATCTGCGATCGCTTTGTGATGACCTGAGAGCAACACAGGCGGGATACCCCGCCCTTCGAAAAGAGAAGGACGTGTATATTGCGGATGTTCCAGTAAGCCATTTTCAAAACTTTCACACTTTGCAGAAGCTGCATTCCCCATCACTCCAGGAAGAAGACGTATAACAGCATCTAAGATAACCAATGCGGCTGTTTCACCCCCTGAAAGAATATAATCACCAATAGAGACTTCTTCTAATTCTCGTGCTTCTATGACTCGCTCATCAACCCCTTCAAAACGTCCACAAACTAATGTTACACCCGTATCACGAGCCAAGCTATGCGCGTAAGCTTGGTCAAAAGGGCGCCCACGTGGACTCATCAACAATCTTGGCGAATCCTGTGGACAACAGTCAAGAGCAGCCGCCAATACATCCGCCCGCATTACCATACCAGCCCCCCCACCAGCAGGTGTATCATCAACGCTATGGTGTTTATCCATAGCAAAATCCCTAATCTGTACTGTCTCCAGTGACCAAATTCCGCGCTCTAAAGCTTGCCCTGCTAAAGAATACCCTAAAAAACCAGGAAACATTTCAGGATAAAGGGTTAAAACGCGCGCCTGAAACTTCATTTTATTTCTCATCCTTATTTTCTTAAACAGACTCTTAATAGCAAAAATAGCACAAACAAGATATTTAACGCTATAACGTTAAATTGAATCTCCTTGATATGCGCCATATTCAATACAATCCTTCTAAACATTTCCACTAAAAAAAGACTCTAAAAATTCAGGACTGTCTCGAGATAAAGTGCTTACAATATCTGCTCAAAAGTGCATTTTTAATATTTCCACACTTTCCACTTTTTATTGACGAAATTAATCGGTTATTTTTTACCTTCATCTTTATTTTTAGATTCAAGCTATTTCCTTTTTATCATTGTCTCCCCCATCACTTAAACCAGCTGCCATGGGATCAACAACAAGAAAACCAGAATCCATACAAATTTCTGGTACCGCCACCTTACTAAAGGGAATAAGAACTCTTTTACCCGTATTCAAACGTATTTCAAGCAAATCACCAGCCCCGAAATTAAAGAAACCACACACTTCCCCCAAGACTTTTCCCCCACAGTCTTGAACACGAAAGCCTATTAAATCAACTTGATAAAACTCATCCTCATCCAGATCATCAATTAATTGATCACGCATCACATAAAGGCGAATACCTTTTAAAGACTCAGCAACATTACGATTTTCTACCCCTTTAAAACGTACAATCGCCTTATTTTTTTGTATGCGAAGAGTTACAATTTCATAAGAACGCCCCATATCATCATAAAGAGTGCTGTAAAACTTGAAACGCTGTGGCTCAGCACTTAGAATTTTAACAAAAACATCTCCTTTTATACCATGAGGCATACCAATAATGGCAAGATAGACTTTATTTTTAAGCTTTTCTTTATTATACTTCATGCGAAAATATTATCTCTCAAAAATGAACCCTTCAATCTTATAGTTTTCTATTCAATCTTGTTGCCATATGAGACAATCTTCTAAAAGACCTTTCTTGGTAACAAAAAACAAATTAATAAAGGAGAAAGTCTTATGGCAAATATTATGCTATTTTACAAAGATATCACACCAATCAACAAAGTTTCCCATAAAAATCTAAAATTTGCTCCTCCAAGTGATATGTCTTTTGCCAAGGATACTCACTGGGTTCCTTTAGCAAGTACTGAATATTTTCAAGCAGCACTAGACTATCCTATTTTATTTATGTGCGCCGAAGATGAACAAAAAAAACGGCACTACACATCCGCGGCTCTTGTCGGTCTTTCTAATGACGAAAATGACTATATCGCTTCTGATAAAAGTTGGAAAACCAATACTTATGTCCCTGCTTTTGTCCGTCGCTATCCTTTTGTTCTGGCGCAAATTAGCAATGAAAAAGAACTTTCTGTTTGCTTTGATCAACAGTCAGGTATGTTTAATGAAGTTGCAGGAACAGAACTTTTTAATTCCGACGGCTCTATTTCTCCTTTTATGGAAGAACGTATTCGTTTTCTTGAAAGTTTTAAAATAGCCATGGAAAAAACCTCTGAGTTTATTGATGCTCTTGTGGAAATGGATCTTCTAAGCCAAAAATCCATCAATGTGAAAAACGATAAAGGTCTCTCAGCGCAGTTAGAACATTTTTGGGTTGTTGATGAAGAAAAATTGAATAAATTATCAGCAAGCCAACTTGCCAAACTTCATAAAAATGGCTTTTTAGGATTAATTTTTGCGCATTTGATGTCAACACACAATCTCTTAAAAATACTCTCTCTCAAAGGTGAAAAGCAGCTTATCAATCGTGAAGAGCAACCCCAAAACAAGAATGGTCATTCTAACGATGAAAAATCTAAAAAGAAAGAAACTCTCAACTAGATAATGCCTATCAAAAACGACAAGAGAAAAGATAAAAATATTCCTCTCATTCCAGCAGACCATGCAATTTTAAACGCAAGGAAAAATTGGTTAGAGTGTCTCATCCAAACACGTCGTATGTCGGCACAAACAGTGCAAGCCTATGAACGTGATACGCGGCAATTTTTGTCTTTTCTCTGTCAACACTTAAGCCATATACCAACCCTTACAGATCTTACTCATTTACGCATCAGTGACTTGCGTGCTTATCTTGCTTATCGGCGTACAAACAATGTAAGTGCTCGCTCTTTAAGCCGCGGAGTGGCAGGCATACGTTCTTTTTTCAAGTACCTATCACGTGAAGGAATCGTCAATGTCCCTGCGGCTCAACTTATCCGAAGCCCCAAACACCCAAAATCGCTCCCAAAACCTTTAGCGATCAAATCAGCACTTCACATAGTCAAACAAGAAAACCAGCTAGAAAATGAACCTTGGATTAGCGCTCGTAATGCGGCTGTCCTCATGCTTCTCTATGGCTGTGGAATGCGAATATCAGAAGCCTTAAGTCTCACACCAGAACAATTTTCTGATCCTGAAAAAACAAGTTTATTTATAACAGGAAAAGGCGGAAAAACACGCCTTGTTCCTCTCATCAAAATTGTTTACGAAGCTGTACAAAATTATCTCAAATGTTGCCCATATCCTTTAAGAGATAACCAACCCATATTTCGCGGAGCGCGAGGCGGTCCCCTACAACCGGCCATTATTCAGAAAACTGTACGCAACTTACGAGCAAGTCTTGGTTTACCAGAAACTGCAACGCCTCACACACTGCGCCATTCTTTTGCCACCCATCTTTTATCACGGGGAGGAGATTTGCGCACGATTCAAGAACTTCTTGGGCATGCTAGTCTTTCCACCACACAAATCTATACCCATGTCGATACAGACCATTTGTTAAAAATTTATCAAAAGGCCCATCCCCGTTCCTAAAAACGTCTCATCAAAAAATTAGAGTGTTTCAACCTCAAGTGCCAAAGCATGGACACAAGTAGCTAACTCTTCTTGTAAAACTTTATAAATCGCTCGATGTATTTCTACGCGTGTCATATTGGAAAAAGAAGAAGATAAAATTTTCACTCGAAAATGTGTTTCTCCTTTACCATCAAAAGCATGTTCATTATGAGGATGCCCCTCATGAAGATGACTTTCGTTAATCACTTCAAGCTTTTGCGGATGAAAAGCATCCTGAAGCTTTCTCTTGATTATTGTTTCTATAAACATTTTTCATTCCTCAAACAAAATGAACGTGCAAAAATACACCTTTTTCATAATAAAATTAAGTGTGAAAACAAATTTTTCAAAAGTCAATTCTTGTAAAATTAATCAATTTTGCATAAACCAAGAATATGACAATAACATCTAAATTATTCGATTCAATTCGCATAAGCTCAAATAAAAAACAAAAAGCTGAGCCAGAAGCGCAACAGTGCCAGTGGGAAGGTTGTGAAAAAACAGGATCCCATAAAGCACCAGCAGGTCGAAATCACGAAGGACAATATTTATATTTTTGTATTGAACACGTACGCGCCTATAATAAAAATTTTAATTACTTCTCTGGTCTTAGCAATAAAGATATCGCAAAATTTCAAAAGGATGCTCTTACAGGACATCGTCCGACATGGCCTACAGATCTAAGCAATGGTACAACGAAAAAAACAGCTGCTAATTATGCAAAGATTCGCTCTGGAACAGCTGCCTATCAAAATCGCATGCGCGATCCCTTCACGCTTTTTACGGAGCGGCATTCAAGCAATAACTTCTCACGAAAATTAAAGCCCTTAGAAGCAAAAGCTTTTGATACACTGGGACTACAGGCAAACGCTTCAGCAGAAGACATCAAAATGAAATATAAAGAGTTGGTAAAAAAGCACCATCCTGATTCCAATGGTGGTAATCGTGCCTCAGAAGAGCGCTTTCGTGATGTTTTACATGCTTATAATTTGCTAAAAAAGTCTGGTTTGTGCTAAAAATACGCGCTTATATGAGCCTATTTTCATTTAGACCACCATTATTTGCGCAAGATATTATTTTTTTTCAAAACATTATAGAATACGCAAAAAATCTTCCTTCAATATCTAAGGCTCTCATTATAGAGCATTGCATAAATACTCTAACTCTTGTATCGTTTCTAATGAATAAATAGCGTCCTCTCCCTTCCAGAAACACAATGACAAATCTTACCGTTGAAAATTTGCCCGATATTACACTTTTTGCTCGCGATCTATTTCATATTGAAACAGATCTGAAAGTTCCTGCTTTTAGCACAAAAACCCCCCATGTCCCTGATATTGATCCTGATTATCTTTTTGATCAGCAAACAACTTTAGCGATTCTCGCAGGTTTTACCTTTAACCGTCGTGTAATGGTTTCTGGCTATCACGGTACAGGGAAATCAACACATATTGAACAAGTTGCTGCACGCCTCAACTGGCCTTGTGTCCGAATTAATCTCGATAGTCATGTAAGTCGTATCGATCTTGTAGGAAAAGACGCTATCGTTTTAAAAGATGGCTTACAAATCACTGAATTTAAAGAAGGCATTTTGCCATGGGCTTATCAAAATAATATTGCTCTTGTTTTCGACGAATATGACGCGGGGCGTCCCGATGTTATGTTTGTCATCCAACGCGTTCTTGAAACCTCTGGAAAATTAAGCTTACTTGATCAAAGCCGTGTCATCTCTCCACATCCAGCCTTTCGTCTTTTTGCAACAGCAAACACCATTGGTCTTGGTGATACAACCGGTCTCTATCATGGTACCCAACAGATCAATCAAGCTCAAATGGACCGTTGGTCTATTGTTACAATACTCAATTATTTACCCCATGATAAAGAGGTTAATATCATTTGTTCAAAGGTCAAATCCTTTCAAACGACTGAAGGAAAAAAGATAATTTCACAAATGGTTCATGTTGCTGATATGGTACGCCAATCTTTTATCAATGGAGATCTTTCAACTGTCATGAGTCCACGTACCGTCATTACTTGGGCAGAAAATACAACAATTTTTCAAGATGTCGGCTTTGCCTTCCGATTAACCTTTCTCAATAAATGTGATGAACTCGAACGTGCCACTGTTGCAGAATTTTATCAACGCGCCTTTGGACAAGAGCTTCCCGAATCACTCATTCATGGTGTTTCGCCTTAAGGAATCTGTCACTCATGGCTACCGATATTGGCGACAACAAAAATCTGGCAAAAGATTCTTCCAACAACACTCTTAATGCTGAAGCGTTTAAAAAAGCACTTTCCACCTGTATGCGTGCAATTGCAGGCACAAAAAACCTTGAAGTTTCCTTTAGTCATAACCGACCATCTTTAAGCGAAAGTTGTGCGCGTTTACCAGAATTATCTCAATACGCAACGAATAAAGACATCACCATTACCCGCGGATTAGGTGATTCCATGGCTCTACGCAAAGCATGGCATGATAACCGCATTCACATGCAATTTGCTCCACTAGAATCAGAAGCACGTGCTGTCTTTGATGCCTTAGAACAAACACGCGTTGAAGCAATTGGTACTTTAGCCATGGAGGGGCTTGCAAAAAATCTTGATGTCATGCTCGCCGATAAATACAAAAGAGCCCATTATCATAAGATTAGCAACCAAAGTGAAGCCCCCATCCAAGAAGCGATTGCACTTTTATTGCGTGAAAAAATAACAAAGCGCACAGCTCCAAGAGAAGCAGGTCCTGTCTTAGAATTGTGGCGTCAAGAACTCGAACAAAAAGCAGCAGCAGAACTCGATGAACTCACTCATCATATTTACAACCAACAAACTTTTGCACAGATTGTTCGCCAAATGCTTGCTACACTCAAAATGACAGTGCAACAAGCTGAAGCTTCTAACAGTGAAAACAATAAAAAATTAAAAAACGAATGTGAACCTCAAGCCCAAGCAGAAGAAGAGAGTGAAAACAAAAAACACGCTCAAAGTGAAGAACAAACCAGCACTGAACAAGAAAGTGATGTGCAAGACGACGGAAAAACACAAGCGACACAATCAAACAACAATGATCAAGCTGACGGCGAACAAAAAAATGAACCTTGGCAAGAAAAGCCAAGCAGACCCAAACGCCTTTTTTCCGATTCGGAACAAATGGAAAGACTTGGTGATTATAAAATCTTCACCCGTCAATTTGATGAAATTTTGGAAGCAACAGATTTTTGTTCTGAAAACGAGTTAGATCACTTACGCCGTTATCTTGATAAGCAAATCAATCATCTTCAAAACATCGTTGGACGTTTAGCAAACCGTCTCCAGCGCCGCTTGATGGCGCAACAAAATCGCAACTGGAGCTTTGACCTTGAAGAAGGGTATCTTGATACAGCACGGCTTCCACGTCTAATTATTGATCCCATGCAACCCCTTTCTTTTAAAATGGAAAGCAACACCAAATTTCGGGACACGGTTGTTTCACTTCTCATTGATAATTCTGGCTCAATGCGCGGACGCCCCATTAGCGTTGCCGCAAGCTGTGCTGATATTTTGGCACAAACTCTTGAACGTTGTGCTGTCAAAGTTGAAATTTTAGGTTTTACCACTAAAACGTGGAAAGGAGGAAAATCGCGAGAACAATGGCTTACCCAAAACAAATCCCACAATCCTGGACGCCTCAATGATTTATGCCATATCATCTATAAAAGTGCTGATACCCCATGGCGTCGCGCACGACGCAATTTAGGTTTGATGATGCAAGAAGGATTATTAAAAGAAAATATCGACGGAGAAGCTTTAATTTGGGCTCATCAACGTCTTTTATCGCGGCGTGAACAACGTCGTATCCTCATGGTCATTTCTGATGGTGCTCCTGTTGATGATTCGACACTATCGGTCAACTCCAGCAATTATCTAGAAAAACACTTACGCGCAGTGATTCAAGAAATCCAAACACACTCCCCCATCGAACTCATTGCCATTGGAATTGGTCATGACGTCACACGTTATTATCAACGTGCTGTAACAATTATGAATGCTGAAGAACTCGCCGACGCCATAACAAAACAATTAGAAATACTTTTTAGTGATAAAAAGCCTCATATTCATAAGAAATAAATCTGCCTTGAAACAGCCAACAATTACATCTTAAAAAATTATCTCCATCATTAAACCATCGGCATTAAACCATCGGAATTTGATGACTAACAACCTGAGAAGATAATCCCACAAACTGAATATCGAACTTTAAAGAAGCTTCTACTTTACTGGATGCATTATGAATTCTAAAAGAAATGCTCCAACCATCTTCAAAAATTATAATAAGTTTGTTTTTACTTTCTGGTTTTAGTGCAACTGATAAAATTTTGCTTGGAATTTTCCATTTACGACCATATCCCAGAGTGCCATTCAAATTAAAAGACTGAATAATAACCCGTTTTTGTTTAGATCTTGTATCTATCATAATCTTATAAAAATCATAAGAACCTATAACATACTGAAACAATAGCTTCACAAATTTATCTTGATAATCTAAACAAAGCCTTTGAAGTTCTTTAGAAAAAGCTTCTAGGATTGGAAGATAAACTCTGCTGTCTTTATCCTCTATATCTCTAAAGAACATCTTCTTATCTCTAAGCTCTGCTAAATAATCAAAAATAGGCCTAACTTCATTGAAATAAACGCTGCTACAAGAATAACCCGTCCATTCTTTACCAAAATCTATTTTACCAGAAAGGCGAGGATGTTTGATAGCGCTATGATTATGTTTTGCAGAAATACCAATAGGATTTTCAGGAACTTTTAAAATAATATCACGGACATCTCCTTTGATCCCAACAAAATCTTCCTAAAGAACAAAAGTTTTCGTGTTTCTAATATTTTTATCATGTAACTGTAAAAAAACGGCTGCTTCAATAGAAGCAAGATTTAAAAGCCTTTTTTTCAGTATTATTAAATAAATTATAAAAAGACACCGCTATTTGAAAAGACGAGTTAAACTCTATAGAAGCCTTTGTTGCTTTTTTAAAACCCATAGCCAAAGCATATTCAAAGGCTTTTCCATTTTCTTACCTGTTTCATGCAATTTCCTAAAGATCCTTACTCAAAATTACGAGTTCATTTGATTTTTTATTGTTTCCCATACCGTAAGTCCATTCAGGATTTAAGTATTGTATGTCCTTTATAAAGTTCTCTAATTTCCAGACAATCATTATAAGATAAAACCCCATCTGTGACGCTTTCTTAAAAGCTCAGCAAGAGATTGATGATCAAAAGGATGATGTTTATCGCCTTTTTGACCATAAAGTTTTTGATTAATAAGGTACGGAGGATCACAATAAAGAAAATCGTTAGAGTGTTTAGGAATACTTTCTGTAAAATCTCTGTGTTCCATTGTGAAATTTTCAATCTTAAAATCTTTAAGCCATTCAATAGAACGATAATTGTATCGAGGATGTCCTGGAGACATACCGCCAGAAAGTATTTTTCCGGAAAAAAGAGCAATTAAGAGTAAGAAAAAACAGCAGTAATCTCTAATTGATTTTTAATATTCCCAAAAGTTTTTTGGAGATTATAAAACATTACGGGAGTCATATCTTCATATTCTCTTACTTTTTCTGCAAGAGCTGAAGCAGCTTTCAAAAGCATCTGCCAAAAAATAACAAGCGGCTTAAAAGCATCATAAGCATAAACCTTTGTTCCTCTTTTTGCTAAGGTTAATTCAATTGTCCCCCCTCCTACAAAAGGAGAACATAAAGTTTTTTATTTCCTTATATAGTTATTAATAATTATAGGAACAGCACGACTTTTCCCTCCCGGATAACGAAGAGGTGATTTTACAATAGGCAACTCCCTAGTCTCTCTCTGTTTTTTCAAGGAAGTTAATACAAAATTATCAAATAAAGCCTCTGTATGATCTGTTTGATTTATCATTTTATTCATACTATCAGCTCCAAGTATCGCATTTTCTAACCTACAATTGTCTAAAATAAATACTCGAAGCGTTTGCCAAATTCTACAGAGATCGCATTATAACAAATTGTAAATTCATTAACATATCTGCACAAACATTTGTTACTAAAATAATGATAAATACCAGTATAACCCAATTTTAAAACTGTCAAAAAGGACTTGATACCATTGGTATTTATTTTTCTATTTATATACTACCCAAATGTCTATCGAAATGTTTTTTCCTTTATAAGAACCAAGTTTCTTATAACTCAAATAATCATAAGTAAGAAATCACAATTCTTAACAAGACATTTTTGATCCTTTATAAGAGCTTGATTATCTGTTTTTAATACTGATAAGATGCTCTTATCTCATACTGAATCAGTCAAAAGCACTTCCTTACACATCATAAGCATAAATGATGTATGGATAAATACAACTTGAGAAAAGAATCAAAATCCCTTTTTTGAATCCACTCAAATTCTGTTCGCAGAAGCATAACGCACAACCTTCTCTTCTTTAGCAAAACAAAAAGACAAAGATCATTATTTGTTACAAACAAAAGAAGAATCATTCTTTGAATGACTTTGATAAAGAGGAAGCTTTACAATATTAAGAATTGTTCCATAGGGAATCAACATAAACAGGCTCATAATAATTTTTACCGAAAAATCACCAAAAGCAAGCGAGAGCCAAACTGGCATGCCTATCCCTCCCAAAACAGTACTCTCCACCAGTGAACTATCAGCGTACCCTGTTATCTTATCAAGAACAGCAAAAGAGCTAGAAAAAGCAAGAGCAAAAAACAGCACTGTATCCAAAGCCGAACCAACCAACGCTGCTGCTAAAGGTGCTTTCCACCATGTTTTACGTCGTAAAGGAGTAAAAACAACAATATCAAGGAGTTGTCCAAATAAAAATGCAAAACTAGAAGCAAGGGCAAGCCGTGGCGTCGCCAATATCCAAGAAACAAAGACCCCCGCAAAAAAACCAGCATAAACCACACGCCGCGCAGCAGATGGACCATAAAAACGATTGGTCAAATCATTGATCAGAAAAGCAAATGGATAGGTAAAAGCCCCATAAGTCAACAGCTCATTTAAATCAAACCAATAAACAGGATATTGAACAAAAATATTAGAAGCAGTGACAGCAAGGCACATTGCTAAAATAGAAAAAACAATATACCTTTTCTTTTGCTGTTCTCGTAAAAGACTGCTTGAGGGCATTTTTTAAACCTAGGATACGGGACCAATAAAATAAAACGATCAACCTGCAAAAAACTTAACGTCTAGAACAGAAAACCGGAATAAAAGCGTCAATAAACAAAAAAGAATGACGATAGCAATTACGCTGCTTGTTCAGCCTTTTGCTCACCTTCTTGCTCAGCTTTTTTCTTAATGATTTGGCGTTTTAGCAAACGCGCACGTTGCGACAACTCTTTATCGTCTGCTTTGACCAAAAAACCATCAAGTCCACCACGATGCTCAACAGAACGCAACGCACTTGCTGAAATGCGCAAGCGGTAACTTTGCTGTAACACTTCTGAAATCAATGTCACATTGCAAAGATTTGGTAAAAAACGACGCCGAGTCTTATTATTTGCATGGCTAACATTATTACCATACAGAACCGTCTTCCCTGTCAATTCACATGCACGAGACATAAACTTCACCCTTAAACTCTAAGAAACTTTCAAATTCCCATACCCAAAAGACACAATGAACGCAAAACACGCACAATGCAACCTTGAACGGGCATCATTGGGAAGTTTCTTTCTAATAGGGGGTCGACAACAAAAGGTCAAGTCTTTTATAAAACCTTTTTCATCTCTTACGGGCTCATTCTTCATCTTTTTTCTCAATTAAGGCGTGCAAATTCTGCCAAAAAGCGTACAAAATGTTTTTTTTAAATACATACCATGTTAGAATAAAAGCCTATTGTCCCGAAAGGAAGCATAAATCATGAGCAAAAAAGTGCCCCCCATGACAAAGCTTCAGGGAAATTCTTGCTGTTTTTCTTCTTTTTTGTTTGGGACTTTATGTATTTGTTTTTTTCTTCTCTTTAGCGCATTAGGTATATGGCAAGTACAACGGTTAAACTGGAAAACAAATCTTATCACCAGTGCCAATCAGCGCGTTCATTTGCCCCCCATAAAAGCCCCCCTAAAAAATCAATGGTCAGATATTACTTTTGAAAAAAATGAATATCAACCTGTTGTTATCACAGGAAAATTTTTAACAGACAAAAATATTTTAGTCACTGCAGCCGCTCAAAATACTACAGGCTATTGGGTTTTGACTCCTTTACAGACTACTGATAATGCACTGATCTTTATCAACCGTGGCTTTATCCCCATGGATGAACGTAACAATTTTCAAAACCCAGAGCAATCGCATACAAATGCCTCATCTCAGCAAAATTCTACCACGGACACAGAACAAACAACGATTATAGGTTTATTACGCATGAGTGAAAAAAATGGTTTTTTCCCGCGTAAAAATAATCCGGACAAAAATTTATGGTATACGCGCGATCTCCCCGCTATGGCACAAAAACTTGGTTTGTCCACTGTTGCCCCTTATTTCATTGATGCCAGAAAAACATCTCCACAAGCAAACCTTCCCGTCGTTGGTCTTACGATTATCCATTTTCGAAATAATCATCTCGTTTATGCAATCACGTGGTTTATTTTAGCTGCTGGTGTGTTAGGAGCTTTTCTTTTTCTGCTACGGCAAAAAAACTAAAAAAAGATCTCTTCTATCTCAAGTGATAAAGAGAATAGAATCTACTAACTTGCGCCTTTGTTAAATAAAGATCATAGGCATACAATGGATCTTTATACCATCCACAAAAGATTTACGCGACACTCTTTAAAAAACCATCATAAAACGAGGGATGATTCATTAAAAATGTAATGCCCAAAAATGTGAAACAACGCATTATCTCCACTCTTAAAAAAATTCATTCTAAAAAAACATTGTCATAAACGCTTTTGAAAAACATAAAGCCAAATTTAAAAATGATAGGAAAGATAGGCACTCATTTTTGCTTTTATAATTTTATATTCTTGCTTCATTAGATTGTTTCCCATTTCAGAGATTACTCCAACTGATATACGCAATACTTTCGCCTTCATCTAGTATAAAAGCTAATATAGCAGAGAATATACGGATGCATTTTTTGTTTCAAAACTGCTATGAAGATGAGATGTTGAGTTATAAGCAACAAAAAAACATTTAATGTCTCAATGAGACTTTACACCCACCACCACACCTCAAATGAGAGTGTTTTTACAGGATAATAAAAAAGATGAGTCATCCTATATTCTAAAAAGACAGTTTATCCTTTCAGTGTATTTTGCTAAAGGCTTATGCTATAAATGTATAAGCGTGTTTTACTAGAATTTTAACTCTTTAATTTTTAAGGCTTCTGTTATGGGTGTTGTTGCCAAAAATTTTCCCATACCTGATCTTCATCGGGTTCGTCGTGTTCTCTTTTCTGTGTCTGATAAAACGGGTGTGGTTGCTTTTGCACAAGCCCTCCATGCGACTTACAATGTTGAATTAATCTCAACAGGAGGAACAGCCAAAACCCTCATAGCGGCTGGTTTACCGGTAAAAGATGTTGCTGAAGTTACTGGATTTCCTGAAATAATGGATGGGCGTGTAAAAACACTCCATCCTTTGATTCATGGTGCTTTGTTAGGGGTAAGAGAAGATCCTAGCCATAGGGAAGCTATGGAAAAGAACAGCATTCATGGAATTGATCTTTTGGTGGTGAATCTTTATCCTTTTGAAGAGACGATCCTATCGGGAGCCGATGGACAAACGATTCTTGAAAATATTGATATCGGTGGACCGGCGATGATTCGCGCCGCGGCAAAAAATTATGCTTATACCGGTGTTGTAACAGCGATAAAAGATTATGATTCGATTCTAGCTGAATTAAAGCAGCATAATGGATGTTTAAGCTTATCTATGCGTCATCAGCTAGCAATGCGCGCTTATGCACACACGGCTGCTTATGATACGGCAATAGCATCGTGGTTTGCACGGGATTTAAAAATTGAAACTCCATCGTGGCAGAGTTTTTCTGGTCATCTTGAAAGTGTTATGCGCTATGGAGAAAATCCACATCAACAGGCAGCATTTTATCGCAATAATGAAAAACGTTTTGGTATTGCAACAGCAAAACTTTTACAAGGCAAAGCGCTTTCTTATAACAATCTGAATGATACAGACGCAGCCTTTGAACTTGTGGCAGAATTTGATCCGCAAAAAACCGCTGCTGTCGCTCTTATTAAACATGCCAATCCTTGTGGTGTTGCGGAAGGAGAAAATTTGAAAGAAGCTTATTTGAAAGCTCTTATGTGTGATAATGTATCGGCATTTGGTGGAATTGTTGCTTTAAATCAACCCCTTGATGAGGAATGTGCTGAAGAGATTGTTAAAATTTTCACAGAAGTGATTATTGCTCCTGATGCCACAATGGCGGCACGTGAAATTATTGCCAAGAAAAAAAATCTTCGTTTGCTCATTACAGGTGGAGTTCCTGATCCACGCTGTGCAGGACTTCTTGCGAAAACACTTGCAGGAGGGATTTTAGTGCAATCGCGTGATAACGTAGTGGTTGATGATCTTAAATTGCAAGTAGTGACAAAGCGGGCACCAACTCAAGATGAAATGCGTGATCTTCAATTTGCTTTTCGTGTAGCAAAACACGTTAAATCAAATGCTATTGTATACGCGAAAAATAGCGCAACAGTTGGAATTGGAGCCGGACAAATGAGCCGCATCGATTCAGCAAAAATTGCTGCAAGTAAAGCAGCAGAAAGTGCCCAAAGAGCAGGCTTAACAGAAACTCTCACAAAAGGATCGGTTGTTGCATCAGATGCATTTTTTCCTTTTGCAGATGGTTTATTAGCAGCAGCTGAAGCAGGAGCAACAGCAGTTATTCAACCAGGAGGCTCCATGC
Source organism: Bartonella sp. MU70NMGDW (assembly GCF_042194085.1). Classification (NCBI taxonomy): domain Bacteria; kingdom Pseudomonadati; phylum Pseudomonadota; class Alphaproteobacteria; order Hyphomicrobiales; family Bartonellaceae; genus Bartonella; species Bartonella sp. MU70NMGDW. The sequence continues at coordinate 15,746 of NZ_JBHIMK010000007.1, read as the reverse complement.
GTGATGAAGAAGTTATCACGGCTGCTGATGCGCAGGGTTTAGCGATGGTTTTCACAGGAACACGACACTTCCGCCATTAATAATTTTGCTGATTCTCTCTATTATATGAGACAAATGTTTCAAGGAACTGTTCATAATCATCGTATGACTATTGATAACTGTTGAAATGGAAGCAGTTATTCAATCCAAAGAATCTACTCGTGAAGAAGTTTATCACCACAGAAAATGCACATAATTTAATCATTATTTAGGGATAGGATATTGTCGTTGTTAATATTTTTAATGGTTTCCCTTTCACATGAGCAAAATGTTAAAAGGGTATTATTTTGTATGTAGATGCATACCTGTTATGATATTATAACACAACTCTTTTTAGTAATATGCTCTATTCTTAAACCAAAGAGTGAAATGAAAAGTTTGAGTAGAGGATATGAATATTCTACGTTTTTATAGTAATTGGCGCCGTTATCGTCGAACCGTTAATGCATTAAGTTGTCTTTCAACATATGAACTCAGCGATCTTGGAATTTGTCGCGGTGATATTGATTCGATTGCACGGCGTTATTCGCGTAAATCTTTATAAAAGTTATTTGAAGCATTTGAGAGAGTGCTTTGCTATGAAAAAACACTCATTTTGTGGTTTGTTATTATGACTTCATTTTTAGTATAATAACAAAGAGCGGAGGGGCTGTCTTTTTCGGGCGCTGCTATGTATTGTTTCTTGAATTTTCAGTGCTTCTGTGATGTATAATATTTGATTAATAATTTAGCGTTATTCATATTGAATTAGAACCCCGAATACCGAAGATTCTCCCATTCAAAATCTATGTGTGTTGAATCAACCAAAACCATTCGCTTGCACGTTACAAGCAGGGGGTCCTGTGTGGATAAAAACTATTAAGAAAATTCTAAAAATGCCTCTTATGAACCATCTCTAATGCTAAGAGCTTGTTACAAATATTGGGCACTATAAATAGTGTGATAGTGCCGAATTGCTCCTTGCGTAAAGATGAGGTGCTTCATGGATTTACCGTTATACCCATCACAGACATCGTCGCGAAATAGGCTTGGAAGTATTAAGGGATTTTTCTTTAATATAAGTCCGTGAATATGCAATAAATAGCGCTCTGTTTTTTGTGAGGAACGTAACCCTATTAATGCAACTCTCTCAGAGAGAAATATTGATCCCAACAGCACACTTAAGAACTTATCGAAGATAAGCAACAGCTTTATTTTCTCTCCACAGCTTTAAAGAATGAAGATCCTTAACCAGTACTCATCTGTCAACAATGGTCTGTTAAAAACTCTTTTTTCGGGAGCCAATCCCTCTTAGCATCACCTCATGAGATTCTATGAGCAAACCTTGCCTAAAAACATCCAACCTATACTCTAACAAAATGCTTCATGTATAAAATTTATATGATCTTCAAATTTTGAGAATATTACCACAATAAACGATGATGTTTTGCGCCACGAAGATAAAACGCAATATACTATGGGTTGGAACAATGTTCTGATTTTTTATCAAACGCTTTACGGATAAAACGCCAACGAACTTTTTCCTGAAATGCAGGACGAAAATATAAAACAATCTGTTGTGTCCGTTGTGGACCTGTTAATTCTGCAAAATCAATCGAATCTTCAAGAAAAATATCTGCATCAGGCGATATAAAATACCATACTTGTTCGCTCTTCACGTTCTCGTTCTTTACGGCTAAACAGACACGTTTGCCATCATAGTTAACTTCAACTTGTGGATGAAGATGAAACCGAACAGCAACATGATTTTGTTCATTTTGCACACTCTTGTGTCTCTTTCCCCCTTTATTTGGCATAAAAAAGCGATCAAAACCTTCGATCATATCTCCATTTGTCGCCAAAATAACACCACGCTCATGAATAAGATTAAAAGGTCGCACATAACCATTATGACTCGCAATAAAACCCGTCTTCTCTGAATCCTCTATACGGCGCACTTGAACTTCCCTGGGTCCATCAAACAAAAATGGCGCGCCATTTTTCTTTTTATGATAAAAAGCACCCACTGAACAATCATTAAGCGTAGCTGTTGAATGTGCTGCAGTAACACGCCCTAAATGTCGATAATCTTCCCGACCATCAGGATTAACACCAGTATTGATAATAAAACGGTGCCCTTGTGAAGACATTTCAAAAGACAAACACCCCGAACAAGCCTGCTGTGCTACAAAGCGGGGTGGAAACTTTCCTGTATCTGCAAGCACTGTTGTTTGATTGGCTTTTAAGCGCTGAAATCCTGAATAACGGGCATAACTAAAAGGATGCCCTCCTGTTTCATCAAGCTTCAAAAGGGACGATAACCGTTCCGACACAAGGGGACCAACCCCATTAAAATGAGCCAACGTTTGATCCTCATGGATAAAGAATCGTAAAGCTGGCAACATACGCTCAACAGAATCAATCAAAATACGTGGTGCTGTTTCATTGCTACGCATAAAAAGATGCCGTAACGACAATAAATCCGATAACAAATTCAGCAAAATAACAGGACTACGAGAAATATGCCCACCATCAACTAGGATTTGACGGGAAAGCTCTTTTATAAGTGTGGTTTGTACCTTTTTTTTCACTGCCACAGAAACAGGCAAAGCAAGAGATGCGAACGTCAAAGCCGCTGCTGCTTGTAAACGTCGGTCATCATGCTCCATACTGCAAATTGTTACGCGCAAATAACGAAATTGCAAACCAAGCGCACGTAAAAAGCGTTTTTCAAACCGTTCACTTGCCCCTTCTAACAACATTTTCGAATGACAAATCCATGAAATCAAGCGCCGCGCCACAACAGGACCACTCCAAGCAAGCCCTTTTACCTTCTTTCCAGCATGGTCAAACCAATCTTCTAAAAGAGAGCGTGCATGTGCAGAAGCTAAATCACTTCCTGCTGCCTCCATATGGCGCAACCAATGAAAATCATGTAGAGCCTCTTCCCATTCTAGCGTTGGTGGAACCAATGAAAACGGCGAAACAGCACCAGAATGAACAATGTGACCAGCAAAAGCAAAACGACCATGATAAAATTCATGCGCCATCATAGGGTCTGCTACATGCAAATCCATGGGATGCGCTAAAATTTTATGAGGACGAAACCCTGAAAACCGCCAACGAAACAATGGTCCAACCCATAAACGCCGCATAATATTCTGTATCGTATCGATACAGGCTGCCACTTTTACCTGAGGAGCTTTTACCGCAACCGCCAAAATTTCATCTCCATTTATGCTGAATCAAATACAATTTCGACCATTTTTGTAAATGAAGCGTTAATTAAGCAATTTTTCGTAAGCGCGCAGCAAAAAAACCATCCATTCCTAAAAATGCGGTTTTCTCAGCATCAAAATTTTTATGACAAAAATCCGCAGGCGTTGTACGTAACATCCCCCCACAAAGCAAATGTGCCAGTGCTCCCATTTCCCCTGGATAAATAGGTTCTAAAACAATGTCATTGCGTGTCGATAAAATTTTTTCAATAAGATCTTCACCTTCTTCTCTTGCCAATGAACAATTGGAAAAAATAATCCGTCCCCCCACCTTTACCAAGGAAATTGCTGCGACAAGTAAATCATTTTGCAACGCCGCTAACTTGATGATATCTCCCCTCGATTTCGTCCATAAAATATCTGGATGACGACGGATCGTTCCAGTAGAAGAACAAGGAGCATCGAGAAGAACCGCATCAAAAAGCTGTGTGGGATGGAAATTTCTCACATCACCCTGCCAAATGTGAACTGAAAAACGAAGCCGTTCCATATTTTCTTTTAAACGCTTTACGCGGTTAGCAGAAAGCTCAATTGCTGTCACCTCTGCCCCTTGTAAAGCCAATTGTGCTGTTTTTCCCCCAGGACTCGCACAAAGGTCAGCAACTCGTTTACCCCGAAGTGTTCCTAGTAAACAAGCAGGCAACGCTGCAGCGAAATCTTGAACCCACCAAGTTCCTTCACTATAGCCTGGTAAATCAGAAACAGAACTCTCTAGACGATTTAATCGAACAGAACCATTGGGCAACACCACACCGCCAAGCCTTTTAGCCCATCCAACACTGTCAGATTTCACTGTCAAATCGAAAGGGGGTTCCACACTTTGAATTGCTATAATCTGATGCGCCTTTTCTGTTCCATAAGCTGATATTAAAAGCTGTCCAAACCACGCTGGCACACCTTCAATGGTAGGAACTTGTTGACGTAAAGGCTCTGCCTCACGTACAACATTGCGCAAAAGAGCATTCACCACCCCTGAAAAACGGCGCATTCGAGGATCAAGTTTCGCCACACGCACAGCTAAATCAATAGCCGCATGATCGGGAATATCAAGATAAAGAATTTGTGCAACACTGATATGCAAAAGATGCTGAAGTGAAAGTGCTTGTGAAGGCAAAGGACGCGCCAAAAAGCGTGAGAGAGCCGCCATAATCTGCCCTCGATGACGCAATGAAGCTGTTAAAATAGCCCGACATAACAAACGATCTCGCTGTGAAAGCTTTAAATATTGTGGATGTCCGTGTTCATTATCCGTCAAACCAGACAGAGGCGTGTACTTATCAACTACCGCCCCCAAAAGACGCACACACACCTGTCGAACAGCTAACCCTGGAACATTTTTTTCAGACACATGCCCCGCTTTTTTGTGTTTCAAAACACCACCTTTATATCACTATTTCCTTAAAAAATCCCTCAATAACTCTATGAACGAGATCTTTTTGAATTTTCATAACGAAGCCAAGAAGGACGCTTTGTAACACGCTGAAAAGGACTGTTTTCTTGCTCACCTAATGTATGAGCCTGACCACTATGAAAATCCGCATAGCTCATCCCGCTGCTTTTTTCATGTATAGCGTCTTCTTTATTCCATCCCACACTTTTGGCAAGAGCCCCTTTCATCTCTTCTGCTTGCTGATAAAGAGCAGCAATACGATTTGCAGTTGCTGGATGTGTCGAAAAAAGACTGTCCGCTCCCTCACCGCTCAAAGGATTAATAATAAACAGATGCGCGGTTGCTGGATTATGCTCTGCTTCTTCATTATATACCCCACGTCCCCCATCAGCAATCTTACGCAATGCCGAAGCCAACCATAAAGGATTACCACATATTTCAGCCCCTCTCCGATCCGCAGCATATTCCCGCGTACGGCTAATCGCCATTTGCACCAGCATCGCTGCAAAAGGTGCCACGAGCAATGCAATAAATCCTCCAATTGCCCCAGCGCCATGAGAATCTTCTGAAGAGTTCCGCGGTCCTCCCATAAAGAAAGCAAAATTACCAAGCATTGAAATTGCCCCTGCAATCGTCGCGGTTAGAGTCATTGTTAAGGTATCACGATGCTCAATGTGTGCAAGCTCATGCGCCATAACGCCGGCAATTTCCTCTGAACTCAACCGCTCTAACAACCCAGTACTTGCAGCAACAGCAGCATTTTGCGGATTACGTCCCGTCGCAAAAGCATTTGGCTGTGCATTCTCAATAACATAAACCTTTGGTTGAGGAAGAGAAGCCCTTTGTGCTAAATCGCTTACAATCTTATAATAAACTGGTGCTGAATGCTGATCAACTTCACGCGCCCCGTACATGCGTAAAACGATTTTATCCGAATTCCAATAAGAAAAAAAGTTTAAACCACTTGCCATCAAAAGAGCAATGACCATGCCACCGCCCCCTCCAACAAGATAACCAACTCCCATAAAAAGAGCAGTTAAAAAAGCCAAAAGCATGGCTGTACGCATTATATTCATTACTCAAAAAACTCCATGATAAAAGTCAATCAATATTATATGATGGTGTTTTCTTTCTGCTTCTTCAATGGAATAGGTGTAAAATGAATAAAAAAGATGAGAATACAAGCAAAAAAAACGCAACTGTCGTTAAACAGCAATCTCTTTCTCCCGCAGCACAACGCGCCCTTAAAGAAGCTGAAGAAAGGCGAAAAAGCGCAGCAAAAAAAGAACAACCTTTAGAAAACGGCGGACGCGGCGGAAAAGACCCTTCCCGCTATGGAGACTGGGAAATTAAAGGCCGCGCTATTGACTTTTAAAACCATTGATTTTTAAAAAACCAGCGCTGTTTAAACAAGCCACTTTTTAAAGAAAATCCGTTTTTGATAAACAAAAACGGATAATATTTATTTTTCTAAAGCTTTTAAAGACACGTTGATAAACAACCATGCTTCTTATGCTGAAGCAGATTCTGCTTCAGCCGCTGCCGCTGCTTCTTCTGCCGCTTGCTTTGCTGCTGCTATACGTTCTTGTGCTTTTTTACCCGGTTCACCTTTATGTGGATTATTACGAGTTGGACGCTTTTTCAAGCCAGCTGCATCTAAAAACCGTAAAACGCGATCTGTTGGTTGAGCCCCTTGCCCAAGCCAATATTGGATACGTTCTTCATTAAGTTTTACCCTCGGTCCATCTTTAGGCAACATTGGATCCCATGCACCAACACGCTCAAGAAACCGCCCATCGCGCGGACTACGAACATCTGCAACGACGATATGATAATAAGGACGTTTTTTTGAACCTCCACGGGACAAACGAATTTTCAATGCCATATTTTATCTCCTATTGTCAGCTCTGGCTTTCGTTTAAATTGACTTTTTTGTTTTTTGCTCTTCAGCAATAACTTCATGATGACTCACAACTTCTTTAATAATAAATTTTAAAAATCTTTCAGCAAAATCAGGATCAAGATGACTATCTATAGCCAATTGCCGCAAACGCTCTACCTGATATTGCTCACGCAGAGGATCTACTTTAGGCAAATCATAACGCGCTTTTAAGCGCCCAACAGCTTTCGTACAACGAAAACGCTCTGCTAAGATATGAATCAAAGTTGCATCAAAATTATCAATAGATGCTCGTAAATGTGCTAATTCTTTTAATACTGTTTCCTGCATCATATTCCTTTCCCTCTTCACATCTTATTTTTTCTTAGGATGCTGAGGAAATTTTCCCCTATCGGCAATGCCATTGGAAAGACCAGGAAATATAGGTCCACGCTTGGGAAGTCCGGGCAAGAACTTCTCTCCATTACCATTTTCAATTTGCTTTTGAAGCGTTGAGAATTGCTTTGGATCCAATCCTGACAAATCAGGCATCGCTGGAGAATCCCCCCCCAAATTTCCCATACCACCAAAACCCATTTTGGAACCAAGTCCTCCCAACATTTTTCCCATCAAACCACTTTTTCCTTTACCACCCATGGCTTTCATCATATCAGCCATTTGGCGATACATCTTTAAAAGTTTATTAATATCAGCTGCCGTTGTACCAGATCCCTTAGCAATTCTCTGTTTGCGGCTATGTTTTAAAAGCTCTGGATTCGCCCGCTCTTGCAGTGTCATAGATGAAATAATGGCCAATTGACGATCAAACAAACGATCATCAAACCCCGCAGCCGCAATCTGCTCTTTGACCTTCCCCATTCCTGGCAACATGCCCATAATACCGCCCATTCCACCCAGTTTTTTCATTTTCTGCAACTGTTCTGCAAGATCATTCAGATCAAATTTTCCGGCTTGCATTTTTTTTGCAAAAGCAGCAGCTTTCTCATGATCCATTGTTTCAGCAGCTTTTTCAACCAAAGAAACAATATCCCCCATTCCGAGAATACGATCAGCAATACGACTGGGATGAAATTCTTCTAAGGCATCTATTTTTTCACCAGTTCCAATTGCTTTAATTGGTTTACCTGTAACAGCACGCATAGAAAGAGCAGCACCACCACGCCCATCACTATCCATCCGTGTTAAAATAATCCCTGTAATCCCTACACGCTCATCAAAAGAACGAGCAAGATGAACGGCATCTTGCCCCGTCAAACTATCAGCCACCAACATAATCTCATGAGGAAGGGCACATGCTTTAATTTCAGCCAATTCAAGCATCAAAGCTTCATCAATATGATTACGTCCTGCTGTGTCAAGAAGAAGCACGTCATAACCACCTAATTTAGCAGCCTGCACGGCACGTGATGCAATATCAACAGGCAGCTGACCCGCAATAATAGGCAAGCTTGCAAGTTTTGCCTGTTCTCCCAATTGGCGCAATTGCTCCTGTGCAGCGGGACGGCGTGTATCTAATGACGCCATGAGAACTTTTTTATTATGCTTATCAGTAAAACGTTTTGCAAGCTTTGCTGTTGTGGTTGTTTTTCCGGAACCTTGCAAACCAGTCATCATGATAACAACTGGAGCTGGTGCATTTAAATCACTCAGAACGCTTTCATTTCCAAGAATATGAACCAATTCATCATGAACAATTTTAACCACCATTTGGCCTGGTTTAATTGATTTAACGATTTCGGCCCCAACAGCTTTTTCCCGAACCCTATCGGTAAAAGAGCGTACAACATCAAGAGCAACATCAGCTTCCAATAAAGCGCGACGAATTTCACGCAGCGCCTCTACAACATCCTGATCCGATAAAGCGCCACGTCCCGTCAAATGAGACAGAATAGAACCAAGTCGCTCTTGCAAGGATTCAAACATCATTTACCTCATTGTTGCATAACAAACAAACCAAAATAACATCCGAGAACGCATCGCGCCGTCGGATGTTGACCTCTGAGATCTCTTTATACCCTTAAACTGGGGTCTCAGTCGGTGGCTCCAAGTTAATTTTGTCACTGAAAGCTTGCTCCTTCAAACAATAAAACCCCAGCTTTGTCAAGTTTTATCATAAAATGTCTTTTTATACGAAGAAATAAAAACAGCAAATACTATACTTCAAAACTTTCAACTTCAACACGCATAAAACAACCTGTTTCCTGTTCTATACTCCATAATTTTCCGCTAGAGATATCAAACCAAACCCCATGCAATGTCAAAAAACCTTGATCTTTGCGAAGCTTTATCCACGGAAACGTCTCTAAATTTCTCAACGAATGGCGAATAGAAAGCTGCTCTAATGCCGTCTGTTTTTCTGGCCACGACAGCGACTTATTATTCAAAACGATTTCTGCTGCTGGTGCTAAGAGACTTATCCATTGACCAATAAAATCATTTGATGATAAAGATTTATATGTCTCATTAAGAGCAGTACGAATGCCTCCACAATGGGCATGACCAAAAACGACAATATGTCTCACCTTAAGCAATTGCACAGCATATTCAAGAGCTGCTGATGTTGCGTGATATTGGTCATCAGGAGAAAAAGGAGGAACCACATTCGCCACGTTGCGCAAAGTGAAAATTTCCCCTGGCTTAGCATCAAAAATCATTTCTGGTACTGCACGCGAATCACAACAAGCAATGACCAAAACTTCAGGTTTCTGCCCCTCAATCGCCAATTGCTGATAATCTGCTATTTTATATAAAAAATGATTGTTTATAAAGTTTTGGTAACCACTTAAAAGTCTTTCTGGTAAACGCGCCATTCTCTCTTTACTTTTGCTTCTTTTTTTACTTTCATTTTGTATATTTTAAAAAACAAACTATTAACATACAAAAATACTAAAAGTGCCCTTTCCTTGAAGCAAAATATTTCTTTAAAGTACAAAATATTACTAAAAAACAGCAAAAACAAACTCATTCTTTCCAAATAAAGAGCTATTTTCTTCAAGAAGAAGGTGTTACAGTATACAAAAATATAATGGTCTGCTTTTAAAAAGAGAAGAGAAGACCCCTAAGAGCAAAAAGGGAGAGTGAATGTGTTGCAACAAAAAAAAACAGAAACAAAAAACACCCAAGATAAAATAGAAGAAATCCTTTTTGCTCAAACAGATGAAGAAGATATTGTTTATTACGAAAATAAAGAACTTCAAAAAGCCGCAGCCATCGCAGTAAAAGCTTTTAATCTCCATCAGACGGGAAAAAATACTATCTACTTTGACCAAAATTTGACCCGTAATAACAAGCCTATAACCGCTATCACGCTTGTCAATGATAACAAACCCTTCCTTCTCGATTCTATTTTAAATGTTTTCAATCAACACAAAAACCATATCTATTTAATTGCGCACCCTATTCTTGATTGTACTTCTGGAAAACGCATCAGTCTGATGCAAATTCACATCGAGTCATTAAACAAACAGCAAATACAAAAACTTGAAAATGAACTCATCTTAGTTCTTGAACAGGTTAATGCTGCTGTACAAGACTGGAAACCTATGCTTGAAGAAGTTAAAAAGCATATTCATGCCTACCAAATAAGCCTTCCCCCGCACTACAAACAAGAAGGTGAAAAGGCTATTGAATTTCTTCACTGGCTAATGGACGATAATTTCATTTTCCTTGGTATGCGCACTTACAACTTCATCAAAGACCAAAAACCCCTAAAATCCTTTACAGCGAGTAATATTGAACTTGGTATACTCACGGATGCTTCTATTCATATTGTTGACGATGAAAGTATGAAAGAACCTCCTCAAGAAGTTTTATCCTTCATGGAAAGCGATAATCTGTTTATCGTGACAAAAGCTAACAGTCGCTCCAAAATTCACCGTTCTGTCTGGCTCGATTATATTGGTCTTAAAATATTTGATAAAGAAAAACAACTCTGTGGAGAATTACGCATTGTAGGGCTTTTTACCTCCTCAGCTTATACACGTTCTATTTTGCAAATTCCTTTCTTAAAAGAAAAAGCCCAAACTATTATTCAACGTCTTGGACACAATCACGCCGATTATTCAGGAAAAGCACTCGTCAGTGCTTTAGAAACCTATCCAAGAGATGAAATGTTTCGCTCTGATGTTGATACATTGACAGAAAACACTAAACTTATTCTACAATTAGATGAGCGCCCACGTTTACGGGTTCTTGCCCACACTGATTCTTTTGGGCGCTTTGTTTCTATCCTTGTCTACGTACCGCGTGACCAATATAGCAGCAGCCTGCGTGAAAAAGTTGGCGAACATTTTGTTGAGCTCTATAAAGGCGACTTTTTTGAATCTTATCCGCTATTTTTGGAAAGCACCCTTATACGTGTCTATTATATCATCCATCGCAAAGGAAACGAGACTGTTCCCCTTCACGAGCGCTCCACACTTGAACAACATGTACGTTCGATTGCACGAAGTTGGGAAGACAGCGTTCAAGCCATCGCTCTTACTCAGAAAACAACAGAGCAACAAACACGTCTAGCCAGCGAATTTCCCAACAGCTATCGTGATTTATTTTCAGCTGAAGACGCTATTAACGATGCAGGACATATTTTAAATCTTCATGATGAGAAGCCCCTTTTCGTGAACTTTTATCACACACAAAATAAAGAAAAACGTACTATTTCTCTTCGGCTTTTTCACCGCCATGAAGCTCTTGCCCTTTCCAAACGCGTACCACTCCTTGAAAACATGGGGTTTCGCGTTATTGCCGAACAAACCCTTGAATTACCAGATGGCTATGGGCACTCTGTGTATCTTCATGATATGCAGCTGGAAAGTACTTTCCAGCTCTATATCGATTTTGAAAAAAACGGTCAAAAACACGCCGAAACCTTTGAGGCAATTTGGGCACAAAATGCTGATAATGACGCTTTTAATGCACTCACCCAAACAGCTGAACTTGATTGGCATGAAATTGTTATTTTGCGCCATTATGGGCGCTATCTCCAGCAAGCTGGTATTCCTTATTCGCAAGATCGCGTTGCCCAAACTTTAAATGCTTATCCTGACATTACCCAAGATCTTTATGCTTTATTTCATTTAAAGTTTCACCAAAGCCATACAGAAAAAGAACGGGAAAAAAGCCAACAGGTTATTCAAAAGCGTATTGGAGAAAAATTACGGAAAGTGTCTGGTTTAGATGATGATCTCATCTTACGCCGTTATTGCAACCTTATCGATGCGAGTTTACGAACGAATGCCTTTACGCCTCTTGACGATGGAAGTCCACGGCGTATTTTAGCCACCAAATTAAATCCGCGCCAAATTGAGGATTTGCCTGAACCACGCCCTTACCGAGAAATTTTTGTTTATGGACCGGAAGTTGAAGGGGTACATTTGCGTTTTGGACCTATCGCTCGTGGTGGCATTCGTTGGTCTGACCGCGCATTAGATTATCGTACCGAAGTCCTCAGCTTAGTCAAAGCCCAACAAGTTAAAAATGCAGTTATCGTTCCTGCAGGTGCAAAAGGGGGTTTTTATCCCCATCGGCTTCCCCAAACAAATGACCGTGCTCTCATTATAGAAGCAGCACAACAAGCTTATACAGACTTTATCACAGCTTTGCTCTCAATCACAGACAATCTAATTAACGGCAAAATAAGTTCTCCCCCCAATGTCATCTGTCATGATGACCCTGACCCCTATTTTGTTGTCGCAGCAGACAAAGGAACAGCAACTTTTTCTGATACCGCCAACGCCATCAGCCAAGCAAATCACTTTTGGCTCGATGATGCTTTTGCCTCTGGAGGCTCAGCAGGTTACGACCACAAAGCCATTGGTATTACAGCCAAAGGTGCATGGGAAGCTGTCAAAAGACATTTTAGAGAAACATTTGATCAGGATATTCAAACAACGCCCTTCACCTGTGTCGGTGTTGGAGACATGTCTGGCGATGTCTTTGGTAATGGGATGCTACTTTCCAAACAAACAAAATTGATTGCCGCTTTTGATCACCGCGATATCTTTATTGATCCAGATCCAAGCATAGACGAAAGCTATGCAGAGCGTATGCGCCTTTTTAAACTTCCTCGCTCCAGCTGGCAAGATTACGATCAAAGCAAATTATCAAAGGGCGGTGGTATCTTCTCACGAAAAGAAAAAACCATTACTCTCTCACCTGAAGCAGCACAAGCCATTGGTTTCGAAAAACAAACAGGAACACCCTTTGAAATTATATCTGCTCTTCTCAAAGCCCCTGTTGATCTTTTATGGTTCGGCGGCATTGGTACTTATATCCGCGCAGCAACAGAAAATGATGCCCAAGTAGGTGATCGTGCGAATGATGCGATACGCATTACCGGAGAGCAAGTGCGTGCAAAAATTATTGGCGAAGGGGCTAATCTTGGTGTTACACAACGCGGACGGATTGAATATGTCTTAAATGGTGGTCGATGCAATACGGATGCCATTGACAATTCTGCTGGTGTGAATTGTTCTGATATTGAGGTCAATCTCAAAATTGTTCTTGCATCAGCACTACGTGCCAAAACGTTAACCCGCGAAGATCGCAATAAGCTCTTGAAAAAAATGACACCTCAAGTCGAGCAACTCGTTTTGCGCAACAATTATCTACAACCCCTTGCTCTTTCTTTGGCGGAAAATCAAAGCACTACTGATTTGCCCTATCAAATACGCTTTATGCACGATTTGGAACAAAAAAAGCTTCTAGATCGTAGAGTTGAAATACTCCCTGATGAGCAAATTTTACGACAAAGAACAACCCAAGGCAAAGGTCTTCTCCGTCCAGAACTCGCTGTTATTTTTGCATATGCTAAATTAACCTTAAAAGAAGAAATTGCTAATAGCCCCATTGTTGATGATCACTATTTCAATACAACCTTGCTGAACTATTTTCCAACACAAATTCAAGAAAATTTTAAGAAGGAAGTCATTAACCATCAATTGCGTCGTAATATTATAGCAACGCTGATTGCCAACGATATTGTAAATCGTGGAGGCCCCACTTTTGTTAATAGACTACACGATGCAACAGAACAAAAAGCTGAAAATATTATTCGCGTTTTCATTGCCATTCGCGATGGTTTTGAAATTCCTCAATTGTCTGAGCAAATTGATAAGCTTGATAATAAAATACCCGGTCTTGTCCAAAACAAATTCTACGCAGCAATGACCCCAATGCTCTTTGAAACAACCAGTTGGGGTTTACACAACATAGATCTCTCACGTCCATTAGAAGAAATCGTAAAAACAATAAAGCAAGCCCGTAGCATTATTGAAAAAGAGCTTATGCATTCTCACGACAACGATATTAAGCAAAAGATTGAGGAAAAAGCATTACACTACAGCGAAGAGGGAGCACCAAAAGCATTAGCGAAGCAATTAGCTCTCTTAGAAGCTGCTTCAACAATCTGTGATATTTCTTTAATTGCAAAAAAAAGCAACAGTGATCTTATTAAAACCGCAGAGATCTATTTTTCACTTGCACAAATCATTCGTATAAACCGCATTAACGAAGCAAGTCGTATAATTCCTGTAGTAGATTATTATGATAGTATGGCTTTAAGCCAAGCCAAAGAAAATGTTTCTGAAAGCTTACGGCAAATCGTTATGAAAATCCTCAAAAATTATGGAAAGAAAAAAGATCCTTTTGACACTTGGAAAAAAACAGAAGAAAATCATATTCACAACATTACAAACCGCATTAGTGCCCTTATTGAAAATGATCTCAATATTTCTCGTTTTACTTTTGCAGCAGGATTGATTTCTCAACTTCAAAATACTGGCTTTAAAACCTAAAGCAGATACAAAACAACCCATTCAATCTCCCGTTCTATCCATACATGACTAATTAGTAAGGGAAGAACGGAAGCGCTATCCCGCATTTTGAGACAAAGCACTTAAAATAAAAAATAAATTCAAATTTTACTGTCAAATATCCTTCAACATAAAAATATAATATATTGATTTACAATCATAGTTTTATTATTTTTATGTTGAAGGAGAAGCTGATATTCTAAGTTTTTCTTATTTCAAGTCTGTTTATATTCAATCAATTAAACGCATTGCCCCTTGCATATTGCAAATGAGAAAAGCGTATAGATAAAAAACATTAAAGAAAGAACTAAATGCCCCCTTCTAGCTTCTTACTCCATAAACGAAAAGATGGTGGTGCTTAATGGCTTTATCATTATACCATTCATAGGCAACATCGTGAAATAGAAAGCACTGAGAAATATTTTTTTAACAAATGCGTAAATATGCAATACAAATATATTCTGTTTTACGTGGAAGACATATGGCTGCATTAAAAAACATCAGAAACAAAAGGATATGCTTAATCCATTATTTAAAAGATATGGCTGTAACTGCTTTTGAAATACGTGAAATCAAATAAAAAACGACAGTAAAAACGGACGTCCATTCTCCTCTTTACAACTTCATATTCTCATCCAACTAAGCTGTTTTACCTATTTCAAAGGTCACTCTAAACAGACATCTGCAATATGCTCAAAATTCCATACATAAAGAAAAAAGGTTCCTAACACGGCACCACACTACCTGTATAAAAAGGCAATTCAGCATACTTTAAAATGCCACTTTTTCCACACAAACACTGTTGCTATATGTAGTTTGACATAAGATTTTGTACTAAGTGAAAAGAGGTGGGATTAGTTAGGAGTAAGTGGTAATTTTTTATTTTTACAGCTATTTTTTTACCATTAAATACGCATTTTGTTAAAATAGATTTTGACACTCTAAAATTGCAAAAAAAGTGTAAAAATCAGAAAAAATCGAAATTTGGTGGTAAAAATGAAAAAAGGCTTGGGTACAAAACCTAAAGTGGAGCGAGACGACCAAGTTTTAAAAAACCTAATTTTACCCACCCATTATTAATGAGCAAGGGGAGAACGGGAGCGCCATCGGCATTTTTAGGCAGTGCACCCAAAATAAAAAATAACGCTTGAAGATTATTGTCCTGCGCGGGAAATAAGCGCTGCAAAGTGTTAAGAAGCTTCATGGGCTGAATATGGACAAGTTCGAATTCTGCTGTCAAATATCCTTCTTCATCAAAAGAAAAAGGTCCACTAATACGTAACCCACCACCTGTATGAAAAGTCAATTCACCTTGCTTTAAAAGCCCACTTTTTCCATACAGTCGCTGT
>NZ_JBHIMK010000069.1:0-10207 GCF_042194085.1 Bartonella sp. MU70NMGDW | reverse complement strand
CCATGATACGTTTTTTAATCAAATTATCATTTTTTTTATTTTTTATTTTTGTCATTATTTCATTTTTTGTAGCAGATCCAAACAGTAACCATTCTTCTAGCCCCAAAAATAATGAGACAACAACGAGCGATGTGATTATTGCTTTTAAGAAAGCTTTAAATGACCTAGGAGCATTTTGTGACCGTAATATAGAAACCTGCAAAGTAGGAAAATCATTTTTAAGTTCACTTGGTGAACGCGCATATTACGGTGCGAGAGCTGCTTATGAATATTTAGGCAACATATTAGGGAACAACAATAATATCAGAGATTTTCCCTAATGTTTCTTGCAAAATCGCAATACAAGAGTTCTTATAAAGCCATACAATGTTATCTTGAAATAAGGATTTTTAACGTTCTTTGTGTTATTTATGTTAGGAAGAATAAATATTTATTTTTTATAAGTGTATTTAAGAATGATTATTCAAACGAAACAGGACTAAAATAATGGCGGAAACAATCGGTAATATCATAGAGAACTTTTCGCTTTTGGATAATTGGGAAGATCGTTATCGTTATGTCATTGAGCTTGGTCATGAATTGCCACCTTTTCCGGAAAGCGCTAGAAACGATGCTCACAAAGTTCCTGGTTGTGTTAGCCAAGTGTGGCTTTTATCTTCACGTAATAACTCAGAAGATCCAATATTGACGTTTCAAGGTGATTCCGATGCTCATATTGTGCGTGGACTTATTTACATACTTCTTGCTTTTTATTCAGGCAAAAAAGCTTCTGAAATTCGCAATTCTGATGCTCAAGAGCTCTTTGAAAAACTTGGTTTAAATGAAAATCTTACACCACAACGATCAAATGGTCTGAAATCAATGATTAAACGGATTCGTAACGAAAGCTATATATAATCCCCTTGGTAGAAATTATTATATATACAAAAGCTTCACACAAAACATGTATACTAAAATCAAATTTATACACAAAACCATTATTTTCGCAAAATAAGATTATTTAGTTTTTTTCCGTTTACTTTTGCGTCCAAGACCCATTTCTTTGGCCAAAGCTGATCGTGTTTTTGCATAATTAGGCGCCACCATAGGATAAGAACTATCTAACTGCCATTTTTCACGATATTCCTCTGGCAACATTCCATAATGTGTCATGAGATGACGCTTTAGAGATTTAAATTTCTTTCCATCTTCAAGGCAAATGAGATAATCAGGAAATACTGAACGCTTTGGATTAACGGCAGGCCTTTGTTTTTCAACTTCGACTTCTGTTAACTCTAGATTTCCTGCTTTACGAAAAGCAGCATGGACATCAGCAATTAAACTTGGCACTTCAGTCGGTCGAATAGAATTATTACTCACGTAGGCAGCAACAATATCAGCAACCAATGTAATAACTAAATTGCTTTCAGTCTCTAAGACTGCACGATGTTCCATTCTTGTTTCCTTTAATTTAAAATTGAGTAATTCAAAATCGAGATATAGTGCATATACTCATGATATAAAGATCTCATGCACAAGAGTTTCATATTGTACAAAAATCTTTTTTGTCAATTCAATTATTCTATAAAATTGCCAAAACACAAAAAAATCAAATAAATACCTCTTTTTTGTCATAATATAAAATAAGAAAAACGAAATTATTACATGCTAAAATATATTTTTACCCTATAACATATCATACATAATATACAATACATTACAAATATAAAAAAATATAGGATAAAATTTATTTATTTTTTTTGATAATGTAAAAATAAAATTACTAATTATAAAAATATAATATATAAATTAGTATTTTTTATTTTGAATATTTATAATTGAGTAATTTTATTTTTAATAAATTTTAAATTTATTTTTATTATTTATACTTATTAAATTTAATAATAAATAACAATCTATATTATAAATAAGACACAGTGGAATTACTTATAATATAAAACTATTCATTAAAACGACATATAATATTTTTATGTTTTATACACAAACGAAAACACTTTAAATATACTTATTGCTTTCTATAAAGTTATAAGATTATACTGTTTCAAAAAAAATCAATTCTTTTTCTCATAGTTTAATTGTCTTACCAGTCACTTTCGTTATAAAAATGGTATTATATCCCTAGAAAACAATAGCTGTGATATGTAATGGACAGAAAGATATTAGTTTTAAAAATTATCATGGCGCTATTTTTACAAGTGAATAGAACTTATAGATTTTTACACTTGCATCAATAATTGTGATTCTAACATATAAACGAAGCTGTTAACATATTTTAATATAGGATTGTGTATGACCCGCACTTTTGCAATTCCTCCCAAAGCATCTAGAATCACTCATAAGGAAATATATCATGGTATTTTTCGTGATGATCCCTATCATTGGTTACGTGCGTCTAACTGGCAAGATGTTTTTAAAGATCCTAACTGTCTTGATCCAAATATTCGACATTATCTTGAAAAAGAAAATGCTTATCAATCAGCTCAAATGGCTGATACAAAACCATTACGAGATTTGCTTTTTACCGAAATGAAAAACAGGATCCACGAGAATGATAGTTCTGTTCCTATAAAACATGGTCCTTTTGCTTACGGATTCTCTTATGTTACCGGAGGCCAACAACCACATTATTTTCGGACACCAAGGAATGGCGGAGAAAAAAACGTGTACCTTAATGGTGATGTCTTGGCAGAAGGCAAAGAATATTTCAAATTTGGTTCAGTTCAAGAATCTCCTGACCATATACATGTGGTATGGACCTATGATGACAAAGGATCAGAATTCTATACAGCTAAAATTCGTAATTTTGAGACATTGTCTGACTGTATGGACACAATTACTGATACATCTGGTCAAATTGTATGGGATGCTAAATCTGAAGGTTTTTTCTATACTAAAATGGATAAAAATCACCGACCTTCAGAGCTCTATTATCACCGATTAAACACTGATCAATCACAAGATAAGCTTATTTTTCGCGAAGACAATCCAAGTTTTTTCTTAGATGTAAGCGGCTCTAAGCTTAACGATATTATTTATATTAATATTCATGATCATGAAACATCAGAGATCTGGTTGATTCCTGCTGAGGCGCCTTTTACTAATCCCCAATGTGTACGGAAACGACAAAAAGGTATTGAATATTCACTTACAGCAGGTGGTGATGTCTTCTATATTCTGACCAATCTAGATAATGCAAAAGATTTCAAAATTATGGTAGCGCCATATACATCCCCACAATCAGAAAATTGGTCTGAGTTTGTCCCACATCAGCTTGGGTGCCTAATCTTATCCCATGATGCTTATCAAGATTTTCTTGTCTGGATCGAACGGTTTGAGGGGCTTCCACGTATAAAGGTAATGGAACGTACCACTAAACAAGTTAATTCCATTGCTTTTACTGAAGAGGCTTATTCTTTAGGTCTACAAGGGGTTGCAGAATATAACAGTCCAACTATTCGTTTTTCCTATTCGTCTATGACAACACCTGATCAAGTGTTTGATTATGAGATGAAAAGTCGTAAACGAATGCTTTTAAAAACGCAAATAATTCCCTCTGGGCATAATAAAGATGCATATGTAACACGACGTATTACAGCAATAGCAGACGATGGTGAGAAGATTCCTATTTCACTTTTTTATCACAAAAACACTCCTCTTGATGGTGGTGCGCCTTGTCTGCTTTACGGTTATGGTGCTTATGGGATCTCTATTCCTGCCAGTTTCAATAGTAATATACTTTCTCTAGTAAACAGAGGTTTTATTTACGCGATTGCTCATATTCGCGGAGGAAAAGAAAAGGGAGTAGAATGGTATGAGAAAGGAAAACATCTCTTTAAGCACAATACATTTACAGATTTTATTGCTTGTGGGCGTTACCTCGTAAACAATAAATTCACTTCTCACGACCGGCTTATTGCTCATGGTGGTTCAGCAGGGGGGATGTTGATGGGAGCCATTGCCAATATAGCTCCACAGGATTTTGCTGGAATCGTAGCGAATGTGCCTTTTGTTGATGTCTTAGCGACAATGTTAGATGCTTCATTGCCACTCACACCTCCAGAATGGGCCGAATGGGGGAATCCTCTTGAATCAGAAGAAGATTATAAGCTTATTGCTTCCTATTCACCCTACGATAATGTCAAAGCTCAAAACTATCCCCCTATACTTGTGATGGCAGGATTAACAGATCCTCGTGTAACTTACTGGGAGCCTGCAAAATGGGTGGCAAAATTACGAGACTTAAAAACAGACGATAATGCAATTTTATTACGTATTAATATGGATTCAGGGCACGCTGGTGCAGCTGGACGTTTTTCAAAGCTAGAAGAAATTGCCTATATCTATGCATATATTCTAAAGATAACAGGGAAAGACTGTTGCTAATCCATAATATCTTTGTTTGAAAGTCCCTCATAATTTATTGGTTTATAGGGACTTTCATACACTAAAAAATTATCTAGATAGCTTAAAGTTCACATTCTTCATAAAGTTTCAAAACATAGTCCCAATTAATTAAATGGTCTACAAAGGATTCGAGGTACTTCGGTCGAGTATTGCGGTAATCAATGTAATAGGAATGTTCCCACACATCGACACCTAAAATAGGCCGAGCATTGTGAATTAAGGGATTTTCGCCATTAGGCGTTTTCATAATTTCAAGCTTGCCATCTTTAACAGCAACCCACGCCCATCCAGAACCAAATTGGGCACTAGCAGCAGCAATAAAATCAGCGCGGAATTTGTCGTAACCACCTAGATCAGCGTCAATAGCTTTTGCTAACTTTTCAGGAAGTTTTTGGCCACCACCATCTTTTTTCATCCAAAGCCAAAAGTGGTTATGATTGTAATACTGTGCTGCATTATTAAACAAACCAATATTTTTTCCAAAACTTTTTTTAACAATATCTTCAAGGCTTTCATTTTCTAAGCCTAACTCTTTCACAAAATTATTGGTGTTGTTAAGATAAGCGAGGTGATGCTTATCATGATGATATTCAAGCGTTTCGCGTGACATATAAGGTGAAAGGGCATCGTAATCATAAGGCAACGGGGGCAATTCAAAAGCCATTTAAAAATCTCCTCGATTCTAATTGTTAAGCTTACTTCATAAGCCTAATTTGCCATTTACCGAATTTAAAAGCAAATGTTGAATACCTATTTGTATGAAATTAGTTTTAATGTCTCTCTTTTTGTAAAAGAAGCTTTTAGGAAATGCATGCTCATTAATCAAAAGGTCCTCTGTCTATATAAAGATTGCTTCTGAAGATTTTTTACATCTATGAATGGGTAATAAATATCATTATCTTTTGAATAAAAAGTAAATGGAAATAGCTATTATTCCTTGTTTTTGTATCTATATTTTTTCAAATACCATATAAAATGTTTTTAATTTTTGCAAAACTCTTCTAACCTATAGGTGTATCATAGTGTTTTCAACAGAATATTAAGTGTTATTTTTTAGGAGATATTTCTCAATGTGCTTGATTTCATTTTATGGCGCTACCCATGAATAATATAATGTAAAAGCCAGTGGACATTACCATCTTTACGCTTAATAAAAGAGCACAGCAGCACTATCACATACTTTACCGGTCCCCAATGGTGACAGCTTTTATCTTAATGAAGCAAGATGAGATTTGAATATATCAAGAAAAGCAAATCATATGCTAATTTATTAGATACATGAGTAAACTACAAGATTTTCATTTTCTGTTCCTAGGACATCAATACAAAGAGCAAAATAATTGGTGGATAAATGGTTTCTACTTGTGTTAAAAGCACAACCGTATATCAGTTTCTGCTACGAATTTGTATCGATGCAATGCCATACAAGACTCAGGCACTTTATGATAAAAAAGTAAGGTCTTTGATTTTCAGATATTGCGTCCAATCACAGGAATCGCTATAAGGTGCAAGAGTCGCTATAAAGCATGTTTTTTTGGGGTATAGCCAAGCGGTAAGGCACCGGTTTTTGGTACCGGCATTCCCTGGTTCGAATCCAGGTACCCCAGCCAATTCTAGTGAAATTAGTTAATCAAATTTCAGCTTGAGAGTGGATCAATCCCCTTAACCGTCTGTTGCTATTCATAGCAAGTCTGGTAAGCTGAAAAACACCTATTTGTAGCGGGTTAGCTCTAAATATGGTAAGGCTTTCTTTTACTATAGCTATCGCTCAGAGAACTCTTTTAAAAGATTCTTTTCTATAAAACGAGGGGTAAATGATTTATCCGCACTTGCTTTAGAAAAACTATTTGGCTGGATTTTGTGCTCTGTAGCAACACCAGCGCGCAATTTTTCGTATTTCACCATCTTCATTACGTCGAACAGCGTAGCAATAATGCTGATTAGGAAACACATACCGCTGCATGTCACGTACCATACCAGCAGCATGTCCATAGGGTGCTACACAATCAATAAACCATACGTATTTTCCATTCTGCCAATTGGCATCGGATAAAAATTCTCCCTTTTCAAGCATAGATTGATGATTTTTTTCATCTAAAAAAGCCCAAGTGATAAAGGCACAAAATTCTCCACGTTCATTTTTATAGAGTTTATATTGCCCAGTCTGTAAGGCGGGTCCTATGTTGCGTTCAATATCCCAGATTCGCCAGCGGCGGTATAAGGGAGATGTAAGCATTAAAACAATCATGGCACCCAAAGCCGTAAGAGGATCTATGAGTGATGGTGATGAATTTTCATTTACAGACATTATCTTTCCTTTAGAGATTGTTCTAAAACTTTGGTAATAGGTTCAAAGAAATAGGAAATGAGACGCCGTTTTGAGGTAATGACATCCGTTGCCACAGTCATGCCAGGGATAAATTTAAGATGTTTGTTATTCAAAGTGATGTGATCTTGGTCAATTTTGATTAAAACAGCGTAGACACCATTAATTTCTTTATTATAGCGCGCTGTAGCGCCTACATTAACGACTGTGCCGTGGATAACACCGAAACGTTCAGAAGGAAAGGCAGAAAACTTGATGTAAGCACGTTGGCCCTTTTCTAAAAAACCAATATCTCGATTATCAAAAAACGCTTCAACAATGAGACCACCTGCATCAGGGACAATACGCATAAGCGTTTTACCAGCTTCTACAAAGCCGCCCAAAGTATGGATACTTAAATCATCGATACGTCCATCAACAGGCGCATAGAGTGATAAGTGGTCAAGATGGTATTGAGTGCTATCAAGCTTTGCTTTTAATCCTTGAAGATTCAGTTCTGTTTCACGCGAAAGTTGCCGATAGCGGGCGATTTCATCGGAAATGAGACTTTTCCGTTGTTGGCGGAGGGTGTTTATTTCGGCGGCATTTTCTTCCAAACGTCTTTGATTGGTTAAAATTTCATGCTCGACATTTTTAAAGTCATGTAAACGCTCTAAATAAACCGCTTGGCTAATGACTTTTGTTTCCATTAGGCTTTTTGCAGCCTTTAATTTCCCTTGGCTTAATTGACGATCATCTTCCAACCTATCTAATTGCGCATGTTGTGTTGCACCGCTGCGCTCGACGCGGTCCGCTTGTGCTTTTAACGCTCTTAATTTATCTTGGAGAGATTGAAGGGTAGCGCTAATGAGTTTTTCCCCTTCTATTCTTGCAGTCGTGTTGCCAGAAGGAGGAACTGGCAGATAGGCAAGCCCTTTGGTCACAAAATCTTTATCCAAAGGATCACTTTCATGTAAAGCTGTTAAAATAGCTGTTGCGATTTGTGCTTGAAGAGTTTGTTGCGCGATATCTGCTTGAACACGTGCGCACTCATTGAGGGCTTCACGAGGATCTAATTGAATAAGGAGATCGCCTTGATGAACAAATTGCCCTTCTTTTACAAGGATTTTCTCAATGCGTCCTGTATTTTGCGCTTGGACCAGCTGAACGTAAGCGGTGGGAATAACACTTCCTTGCCCCCGTGCAACAATCTCTGTTTTTGCGATAAAGCTGCCGATCACAATAAAGAGAAATAAAGCAATTAAAACAGCAACAACCATATGAAGCGTTGGTGACAAAGGGCGCAAATAGGGAGCTTTATCTGCCATTTTTTGCCTCCAAATCAGTAAAGTTTAAGACGGTTGCATGCTGAGGAAAGAGGTCACTTTTGTGGGTAATAACAAGAACAATACGTTCTTGCGAAAGTTTATATAAATGCTCAACAATTTGTGCACTGATAGTGTCATCCAATGCGGAAGTAGGTTCATCCAAAATAAGAAGGCTTGGGTTTATCAGAAAGAAACAAGCCAAAGCCAAGCGTTGGCGCTGACCACCTGATAAAAAACCACCTTGCTCTCCTACTTGAGTATTAAGTCCTAAAGGCAACTGAGCAATCAAATCGTGGCAAGCACTAACATATAGTGCAGCGTCGATTTCATCTTTAGTGGCATCTGGTTTAGCAAGAAGCATATTCTCAAGAATGGTTCCGGAAAAAAGGCAAGGATTTTGAGGAAAATACGCGATTGTTTCACGCACGCTACGGACATCAAAATTCTGTAAAGGTTGGGCGTTAATCAATATCTTTCCGCTTGTTGGGGGATAGAGTCCACAAAGGAGCTTCGCCAAGGTTGTTTTTCCGCACCCTGAAGGACCAAGTAACATAATTGGTTGCCCAGGTTGTAAACAGACATCAAGATGATTGATAATGGACTTATCTCCATAAGAAAAACAGAGATCGTTGGCTTCAAGATGAGGAGGAGCGCTGAGTTGAAGAGGCGGCTTTTCTTCTTCCCATTCTGAAGGGGAGTTAAGAATATCGCCCAAACGAAGACGAGAGATTTTCAAATGCTGCCATTCTTCCCATAGGGATGCAAGGCTTAAGATAGGACCAGAAACATTTCCAGCGAGGAGATGAAAGGCAATAAGTTGCCCTAGCGTAATCTGGTTTTGAAGAACTGCCTGAGCACCAAAAAAGATAATAAAAATAGTGAAAAGATCACCAAAAATATGGCTCATGGCTCCATTGAGAAGATGCAATTTACTGGTTGTAAGGCTTTGATCTAAACTACGGGCTAGAGTTTCTTGCATGCGTATCGTATGAGCAGATTCTTTTACGTGTGCTTTAATGGCTTCAAGATTGGTAAAACTTTCAATAAGGCGCGATTTATGGACAGCTTGCAGAGTGAAAGCACGGCGTAATTGGCGGCGCAAGAAGGGACCGACCAACGCTAAAGAACCCATTTGTAAAGGTAAAATGATAAGGACAATAAAGGTCAGTTTTGGACTAATGGAAAAGAGTGCAGCAATATAAATAATGGCAAAGAGAACATTTAGCACAGTTGTGGCGATGGTTCCTGTTAAAAAACCGCGAATTGTATCAACTTCTCCAATACGTGAAAACAATTCTCCCACTTGCCAACGGCGTAAAGTGGGCAAGGAGAGACTTAAAAGATGGGTGTAAATGCGCCGTCCAAATTCTAGCGTAAGCCGATTGGCTAAATAAGCTCCTAAGTAGCCTGATAGAGTGCTAAGAGCAGTGCTAAACAGCATGATAGCAACCATCAAGACAACGATAGCATAGAGACTTTCAATACGCTGAAAAGGGAGAATACGGTCGATAATCGCTTGAAAAATAAAAGGATTCACCAAGCCCAGCAAACGCAAAACAACAGCAACGCAACTGAGTTCGATGACATAATAGATATATTTCTTTGTTGTTCTTGTAAACCAAGAGAATGATACAGGTTTTTCTTGTGAATGACTCATTTGAATTTATGATTTTATTTAAGAGAAAGAGCGATTGATGTCGCATATTTAAACAGTATTGTAAATAGTATTATATTTATACAAAATATACATTTTGTGTGAATATAATATAAATGTAATGTATTTATTGTTTATACAGTATTTTATTGTTATTTATACAAATTATGTTTGACTTATTATAAAATGAATAATAATGAAATTCCCACTGTATCGTTGTGATACAGTTATTTTTAATAATAAAAGGAGGATTTAAATGGGTAGTTCAAGCTCATCAAATGATTCAAGTAGTAACTCACATCCAAAAAGTTGGCTTTTTCCAGAAGATGATTATAGTACAGGCGCTCATGCCCAAGCAGCAGGTACAGGTGGCATCATAGGAGACGTAATAGGAGGTATTGCTGGACCGGGAGGTGTCAGTTCTGGCTTACTCGGTGGAGCAGTAAGCGGCGGAATAGGAGGAGCTGGTGATTCAAGTAGTAACTCACATCCAAAAAGTTGGCTTTTTCCAGAAGA
>NZ_JBHIMK010000068.1:6641-10479 GCF_042194085.1 Bartonella sp. MU70NMGDW | reverse complement strand
ATTATACATTCAAAGTTCAAAAAACAAATTCATTTATTAAAGTAAGAGCTTATATCTGTTGAATAACAAGCACATCCTTTCTTTTTAAGAAAAAACTTTTTCCGTGGATAGGTTTGTATAATACAATAATGGGAATAAAAAGATTGTCACATCTATCTCATACGGTGTCTATGAATGGTATAAAATCTATTGAATAGCATCATCTTTCCTTAAATAAAAAGTACAAGCCAAGTACCATCACGCTATTTAGCCTCTAATGTTGCAACATCCCTTGCGATTTGAGAGAATGCATAAAAGGCATTTATTCTTTCTTAAAGCGTTTTTATCCACACGCTACTCCTCCCTGTAACGTATAAAAGAATAATGTTTTACAGCACTAACGATCTGATTACTCTGCAAAATGAGCTAGCTCGTTCCCCTTAATGTTCTTTATCACCTTATATCCTTGCTTAGAGCACGTACAGCTCGTGCAGTTTCACATTGTAATGCTTTTTGTGCTAAAATTTTCATATCTTCAAAACTATGAGTCTGCAAACACGCCTTTACTGGAGAAATATCGCAAGATATCATAGAAAGCTCATTAATTCCCAACCCTGTCAAAATCATTGCACCAAAAGGATCTCCAGCCATACCACCACATACACTAACCCAACACTTATGTTGTGAAGCTCCCTGTATAGTCTGATAAATCATACGCAAAACTGCTGGATCAAGGCTATCCGCTTCAGACACAAGGTACGGATTTTGCCGATCAACAGCCATTGTATACTGTGTTAGATCATTGGTTCCAATTGAGAAAAAATCAACATGGGCGCTCAACACATCTGCCATAATGGCGGCTGCTGGAACTTCGATCATAATACCAAGTTTTAATTTTGGTGCATCAATATCATTGCGGATTTCTTCTGCAATCTTTTTTATAGTGACAATCTCTGAAACAGACATTACCATCGGAAACACAATCCATAGATCTCCGCCTTCTTTTGCTGCTCGATACAAAGCACGTAATTGAGGCACCAAAAGATCACGTCGACGTAACAAAAGCCGCGTCCCTCGAACACCTAAAAAAGGATTGTCTTCTTTAGATAAATGTAAATGCGTAACCTGTTTATCCCCACCAATATCGAGTGCACGAATAATTAATGGCTTATCTCCTACAGCTGTAATCATCGCCCGATATATATTAAATTGTAGCTCTTCATCCGGAATATGAGGATTCTCTAAAAACAAAAATTCCGTGCGCATGAGTCCAATACCTTCAGCCCCCAAATCAAGCGCAACAGGAACCTGATTTGCGTAGTTGACATTAGCCATAATACGGATTCTTTGACCATCTATCGTTTGCGCTGGTAATCTACACGTACTTATTTCACTGACACGTTTTTGCGCAACAGTATCAATATGCCTTTGAGCATCTTCAACGTCTTCAAGCGTAGGATCAAGGTAAATAAACCCGTTATCGCCATCAATAATAGCCTGAATATCAGACTGAATCGCTAAAATATCATCACCTGCAGCAACAACCATTGGAATACCAAGAGTACGCGCCAAAATAGCTGTATGAGATAATGGACCTCCCCATGCTGTTGCTAATCCTTTTACCCTTGTACAATCAAGTTGTGCTACATCAGAAGGAGAAAGGTCATTTGTAACCAGAATTACACCATGTGGAATATCATTTAAAAAGAATGATCTATAGGATGGATTGATTTCACCTAAAACACGTCGACCAACATCAACTAAATTAACAGCACGTGCTGCTAACAAAGGATTATCTACCTTAAAAAACATATCTGAAAATTGACGAACCGCTCTATCCCAAGACCAAGCGACACCATGACCTTCTGCTATAAAACGACAAGCTTGAGCTATTAAATTTTCATCTTCAAGCAAAACAATTTGCGCAGAAAAAATCGCAGCAGAATCTGCTCCCATACGCACTGTAATATCAGAAATCACAGATGCCATTTTATGTTTTGTTTTTGTAAGAGCATTTTCAAGACATGCTGCACCAGCTGCAAAATCAATTGGCTGGTCTATTATGGAAATATCATTTTGTCTTAAAACAAAAATCTTACCAAATGCTAATCCTGAACTTGCTCCAACACCAGAAATGCCTTTTTGCATAGAGCGTGGATACCAACCATGAAAAGCTTTTGTTTGAGATTCCATTGCTCTCATCAGACATTTTTCACTAATACTCACTTTTTTTGCAATAGCAATGGCATCATTGAGAAGTTGTGCTCCTTCTGCAGCATCTGTAGAAAAAATCAGAACATCACCGTTTTTTGCTCCTAATTGCAATAAACCAACTAAATTTTTCATTTCAACAGCATATTGACCATGGCGAACTCTGATAGAATTTTGAGCCTTTTTCGCAAAATCAACCCAAAGAGAAGCTGGTCGTGCATGAAGACCACTTGGATAATCTAACGTCCATTCCTGACACACCGAAAGGTCACCAATAAAAGCTTTTTCTATCTTCATATCTTGATCAAACAAAGTTGTAACAATTTGCTGTTTGTCCATAGTTGTTGCAAGTACTTCAAGCTGTTTTTTATCAAATAAAAGAGACGTCAATTTTTTACAAATTTCTCTATAACGATCTGGACACGCTGCAATAGCAATAACCAAATGTGCTTTCTTGCCATCCTGCCACTCAACACCAGCAGGAACCTGTATAACAGCAACAGCGTCCTTGATAATTAAATCACGATTTTCAGCCATACCATGAGGAATGGCTATACCATTTCCAAGCCAAGTATTGGTTGTTTCTTCACGTTCGAGCATGCTTGCCAGATAACACTTATCAACCGCACCAACCTGCACAAGCAATTCAGCAGCAGCATAAATTGCATCATTTTTATGATCAAAAGCAGCTGCAAGTTGTACAGATCTTATAGACAAGATTTCACTCTCGATAAAATCTACATTCACTGCTTCTGCTTTCTCACATCTCATCATGAATTCAAATTGCCTCACATTTGAACACCAATATCTCTGATAAATTCCTTTTCAAAGCTGCATTTCCCAAAATACAAGCTATAAATACCACGACAGCTCTCTTTATATTTTAGGAAATGTAGTTAAGTGAGGTGCTTAAATACCTCAATATAACCGATAATACAATTGGATATTATCATCTAGCGAAGTGCTTAAAAGTATAATAAGCAAGTTTGCCTCTTACTCTTCTACTTTACAAAGACAAAACCCCGATTTTTACAGCACCAATCACCTAAAAAACTATGTTTTAAAAACGCTCTCATTATCCCAAGTTATTCAACATAACTTTTCATTATTCTCCCTACAAGAAAGCATCCTTCCCAATCATCTGTAACTTCAGCTAATATTTTAACTGATTCCTCAAAGTTTATTTAACCTATTATTCCTCTTTATAAATTCATTACATAATTATAAATTGCTCCATGCAACTTATCATCTTTAAAATTCCGTACAGCTCATCCTATGATACGAAATCCTTGATATATAACATTTATATATTTTAAGCTACTCCTTTACTTTAATCAATATCGCAAACACACAATGCCCTCCGTCGCACATTTGCAAAGTACGAACATCACCCAAGCACTATCATCAACTACTAAAATCAAGAAAAACTCTACAAATAAGATGAATAAAGTAAAAAATGAAAAGCAGTTATTGCCTTAACCCTAACTCTTATGCTTGTTTGTTTTCAAATAATGTACAATACAATAATAGTGAAATCAGAAAAAATATTCCTGAAAAGCGCTGATTGCAGATTGGTTATTTTTATATCTTTAAACACCGTCCTCTTTAAAAATATAATTTCACTCTCGATTTACCAAAAACTCCTTAA
>NZ_JBHIMK010000068.1:0-6541 GCF_042194085.1 Bartonella sp. MU70NMGDW | reverse complement strand
TTGGTTATTTTTATATCTTTAAACACCGTCCTCTTTAAAAATATAATTTCACTCTCGATTTACCAAAAACTCCTTAATGCACGTCACTTTCAAAGTAGTTTTGACTGCCATCTTATGGATTTTTTATCCCTATATCCTTTTAAATGAATAGCATCACCTATCCACACCACCACCTAAAAACAGTATGACAACTCATCAATACTACAATGCCAATAAAAAGATCCATCTTTATCAAAATGATTACATAAATAATGCTTTCATTAAATTTCTCATAATTTCCTGAAAACAAACTGCTTCTCTTATAAAGAAATTACTAGACACTTCTTCATGCATAAAAAGAAAGTCTCTCCTCATTATTATTATACAAAAATTTATCAACAAATTCTATCATAATATCAATACGTTCAGTACTAAATACTAACATAACACCGCACAAACTTCTCCCCCCCTCATTGAGAAAAGTCATTTCCCCAATTCTACCTTTTTCGTATATCTTCTATATTTATTATAGTACCAAAGCAAAAAGGGAAAGATGAGATTCTATCTTTCCCTTTTAATACTTATAAAACCACAACTACAATTTAATGGAATCCCGTTGATTGCTAGAGAGTGTTACAGATTACTCTGCTGCCTCCACCATAGGAATGACTGAAACATAGGAACGATCACCCGCTTTGCGTTGAAAAGAAACCTTTCCATTTGATAATGCAAAAAGCGTATGGTCTTTTCCAATGCCGACATTGTTGCCAGGATGCCAACGTGTACCACGCTGGCGAATAATAATATTTCCAGCAATAACGGTCTCACCACCAAATTTTTTAACGCCCAGACGTTTCGATTCTGAATCGCGACCATTACGCGAGGAACCACCAGCTTTTTTATGTGCCATAGACGCTCTCCTTTAATCTTTCTTACTCTTTGATGCTACAGACGCTTTCTTCTGCGACGCAGTCTTTTTTTCAGCCGTTTTTTTAGCCGTCTTCTCAACAGAAGCAGCATCTTTTGTTTCTTTTGGTGCTGTTGCCTCTTCTTTTATCGGCTTTGCAGCTGCTTTTTTAGGTTTTGAACCACCCATTAAAATTTCTAAAACACGAAGCTTCGTAAATTCTTGACGATGACCACGCGTGCGTTTAGAATTTTGACGACGGCGCTTCTTAAATGCGATAACCTTGCGCCCACGTGCCTGTTCTACAATCTCAGCTGTCACCAATGCATCAGCAACGACAGGGGTACCAATAACCGCATTACCTTCTTGCCCAACCATCAATATGTCATTGAATTCAACAACATCACCCGCATTTCCACTAACTTTTTCAACTTTCACCACTTGATTAGCAACAATGCGGTATTGCTTACCACCAGTTTTAATGACTGCGAACATTTTTTATCCTTCCGTTCACTCCAGCTCTTATTTAATTTCTGCCTTGAAATAAGGGAAAATAGGCTGCTTTTTATCAGTCGTAATAGATTTTAAAGAAGGATAAAACCTTCTTCAACACAAATACGCGCAGATTTCTCCACGCTCATGTTCCGTATATATGAAGGAATTTCTATTCTCTGTCAATAAAGTCCCATAAAAAAGAAAAAAAGGTTGTACCAAAAACAATTGAAGGTTATCTACCCCTTATATACTCAAATAGTGCCAATTTTTATTTCACTTTATTATGGAGAGATGGCTGAGTGGTTGAAAGCACCGCACTCGAAATGCGGCATAGGGGCAACTCTATCGGGGGTTCAAATCCCTCTCTCTCCGCCAAAGTTTATAAAGCGATATTATTAAAATGTCTTTAATCGTAGCTTGCCGGTGAATTCTGTATGTTTTTACCTAGTGTAGTTTATCAGCAGGTTTTGTACCAATCCATTTTTCAAAAGGTCTTCAAGACTTTTCAAAGCTCTTTATCGTTTGTGCGAATAAATTCTCATTTTTACAATTTTTTCACTTTTTTGTTTTATTTTACATAAATATAGTTCAGATAATAAGAGAACGCATAGTAAAATTGAAGAATTATCTCATATTTTTCTCTCATTCTACTTTTGCTTAGTTAGTACAAAACCTACTGTAAAATTATATTTATTTTGCACGTCTTGCTTGAATATGTGCTAGCAACCCTAATGTTGAACTATCACGATTATCCGCTTTACTTTCGCCACGAAGAATTGGTAGTAACTCGTTTGCTAATTCTTTACCAAGTTCAACACCCCATTGATCAAATGAATTAATATTCATTAAAATCCCTTCAACAAAAGTACGATGTTCATAAAGCGCAATAAGACGACCGAGTGCAAAAGGTGTTAATAAATCTTGAACTAGCGTAATGCTGGGACGGTTTCCTTTAAAACTCCTATGAAGTGCTAAATGATCTGCTTCACCCTCATCAACTCCATTTTTTATCAAGATATGCCGAGCATCTTCAATACTACGCCCCTTCATCAATGCTTTTGATTGTGCTAAACCGTTTGCTAGCAACATCTCATACATAGAATGTAAATTTTGCTCATGCCCTTTTATAAATAAAATAAATTCTACAGGAATAATATCTGTTCCTTGATGCAGAAGCTGAAAAAAAGCATGTTGACTATTTGTTCCTGAATCCCCCCAAACAATCGGACCACTTGAAAAACTTAATGGTTTTCCATCCAGCGAGACTTGCTTACCATTTGATTCCATATCAAGCTGTTGTAAATAAGCTGGAAAATGTATTAAACGCTGTGCATAAGGAATGATAGAACGTGATGAATAACCACAAATAACACGATGCCAGAATCCTAAAAGAGCAAAACGAATAGGAATATTTTTATGCAAAGGCATTGTTTTAAAATGTTGGTCCATTTGCAATGCACCATTGAGAAATTGGCGAAAATTTCCACCACCTATTGCAAACATAACAACAAGTCCAATGGCTGACCAAATTGAATAACGTCCTCCAACCCAATTCCAAAATTTAAAAACTCTTGTGGAATCTATGCCAAATTCTGCTACTTTATCAAGCGCACTTGAAACAGCAACAAAATGCGTACAAACGGCTTCTTCTCCTAAATGTGAACAAATCCACTGACGTGCAACTTGAGCATTTACCATTGTTTCAGCCGTTGTAAAAGTTTTAGAAGCAATGACAAACAGCGTTGTTGCTGGATTCAAAATAGAGAGAGTATCAGAAATATGAGCACTGTCAGCATTCGAAACAAAATGACACTGTGGACCATCATGATAAGGTTTTAAAGCATATGTGACCATTGCAGGACCAAGATCAGAACCTCCAATACCAATATTGACAATATCACTTATTCTCTCGCCACTGTTTCCCTTATAGCTGCCATCACGCACCTTTTCAGAAAATCTTTCCATATCTTCAAGGACGTCTTGAATATCGCGAATAAGATTATGACCATCCAACATGAAAATTTCATCAGCAGGTAAACGTAACGCAATATGAAGAACTGAGCGTTTTTCAGTTGTATTAATAGCCTTACCAGAAAACATTGCGTCACGCCGGCCTAACACATCTGCTGCGACAGCTAAATCATCTAGAAGTTGCAATGTTTTAAATGTCACACCACATTTTGAAAAATCGAAAAGAAGATCATCGAGTCTGAGGGAAAAATGGGAAAAACGCTGTTCATCTTCTACAAAATGTCGACGAATATCATAGACCCCATCCTTTGCTGCATGGTTTCTTAAAGCTTTTAATGTGGCCTCAAAAGCCTTTTCATTTCGAATCGAAAAGCTATCTCCCATAAGCTTATCCTATACGGTTATTGATAATGAAATCTATGCCCAAACCATAACAAAGCAGAAAGCGTCTCCTTTATTGCTCGCTATTTTCACTGCTCACATGAAAATGAAGGAATATACAAAATAAAAGGATAAGATCCGAAAATGATATTTTTACAAGAATAAACTTTCAAATCTTTTCTATCAGATACATCATTTAACTTGATTGAGTTCTTTTATTAAGCGTAAATCTTCCTCTGCTTTCGGTCTTATAAACCGCCCTAAAAAAAGATAAACAACCGGTGTGACATACAGCGTAAAAATAGTTGCTAAACCTAAGCCACCAACGATAACCCAACCTAAAGCTATACGAGCTTCTGCGCCAGCACCTTTGGCTAAAACCAAAGGAATACCTCCTAAAATGGCACAAATCATTGTCATACAAACTGGACGAAGTCGAATATTTGCTGCTTCTTCTACGGCTTCACGCACGCTTCTTCCCTGATCTCGTAATTGATCCGCAAATTCAACAATGAGAATACCATTTTTTGCCATAACGCCAATTAACAAAATTAGTCCAATTTGGCTGTAAATATTAAGACTCACACCACTTAATAGCATAGCAATTACAGCACAACCAATCCCTAATGGGACCGTAGCCATGATAATGAATCCTGAAATAAAACTTTCAAACTGAGCAGCCAAAATCAATAAAATAATCAAAAAAGCAATGCCAAAAACAATCATAAAATTGGAAGATGTTTCATTAAGCGTTTCAGCTTCTCCTAAGGGAACCACGTAGATTCCTTTTGATAACAAAGGAGAAGCAATTTTCTGTACAGTTTGATAAGCTTCCCCTAAAGCGATACCTGGAGCAAGATTTGCGCTTAAAATAACAGCGCTCATGCGTTTTTCCCGTTTTAATTGGGGAGCGATAGCTTTTTCATGTAAATGCGCAATAACCGATAAAGGAACATATCGATTGTCTTTAGTCTTTAAGAAAATATTTTCTAAATCACTAGGACTCTTCATAGAATTTTTACGCGATATCAATTTAACATCGTAAGAATGATCATCCACGTTAATGGAACCAATCTTTTTACCATCCAACATTGCTTGTAATGTATCGCCCAAATTGGTGATATCAATCCCTAAATCGGAGGCTTTTTTTCGATTGATTTCAATAAAAAATTGCGGTTGTGTTGCATCAACAGTAAGACGTGGTCGAATAAAACGCGGATCATCTTGTAAAGCACTCACCAGCTTATCAGCAATGGGTTGTAGTGTTGCATAATCGTTGCCAAGAATTGCAAATTGTAATCCTTGCCCAGTTCCTCTCACACCTAGAGAATTTCCCTCCGCAGCAAACACAAAAACTGCGGGAAACTGTCTAACCTTTGCATTAACATCTTTCACAATTTCTTGCTGACTACGTAAACGTTCATCCCAAGATGAAAGCAATAAAAGCAAAAAAGCAGTATTGGGTGAACCACCAATACCCGCAATAGAGTAACTGTTAGCAATCTCCCCTGCATCACGTAATGGCTGTAGACTTGCTTCAATTTGCTCTACCTGTTCGTTCAAATATTGTGTTGAAATACCTTGTGGTCCATTAATAACCAAAAAGATAAAAGCTCTGTCTTCTGCTGGCGTTAATTCCTGTTTCAGCTTCATATAGCCTCCAACACAAAGACCCCCAAAAATAAGTGAAGCAAAAACAACAGCCCAAGGTTTTTCTAAACACTTATGCAAACTGTAAGTATATGCCTTATGAAAAAAAGTACCTAATTTATATAAAAAAGTAAAATAATGATGGGACTTTTCCTCTTTCTCCTCAACATGTTCTTTGAGAAAACGTGAAGCCAACATGGGACAAAGCGTTAAAGCAACAATTGAAGAAAGCAAAATAGAAATTGCCAAGACAAAACCGAATTCTCTAAAAAGCCCTCCAACTTGCCCAGGAAGAAAGGAAATAGGAACAAATACAGCCACTAAAGTCAATGTTGTTGCGACAACAGCAAAAAAAACTTCACGTGTTCCTAACACCGCTGCAGCTCTGGAACCTAACCCCATATTGCGCCATCGAACAATATTTTCCAGAACAACAATGGCATCATCCACAACAAGCCCTGTTGCTAAAACAAGTCCTAAAAATGTGAGAATATTCAATGAAAATCCCACAAGATAAATAGCTGCAATGGTACCAATCAAGGCAACAGGAAGAGATAAAGCAGGTATCAGTGTTACACGAATGTCTCTGAGAAAAAGAAAAATGACTAAAATAACGCTCAAAATAGCAATGACCAACGCAACCTCAACCTCATGAAGAGCACTTTTAATAAAAATTGCATCGTCATTAATAACGTCTATATGTACAGAAGAAGGAACAATACTTTTGAGATTATCAACAACGACTCTTACACCTTCAGAAATATTAAGCGTGTTGGATTGTGCTTTCCGCACGATACCTAATCCAATACCTGTCTTTCCATTGATACGAAGAATAACTGTTTCTATATCCGGCGATAAAGTAACATGCGCAACATCACCAAGATGCACATGAGGCTTTAAAACAACTTGTTCAAAAGATTCTGGTGTTGTTAGACGTGCAGTGGCACGGACAACTAAAGTTTGCTTAGAATTGCGTAATGATCCTACTGGCACATCCGTTGTCATATCAGCAAGAACACGTGAAATATCTGCTACAGTTAATCCATAACTTGCAAGTTTTGCTTGATCTATATCAATCTGAAAAATCTTTGTGCGAGCACTATCAACCTGTACATCACCAACACCATCAACAGCAGAAATTGCATCAACAATCTGATC
>NZ_JBHIMK010000067.1:0-10755 GCF_042194085.1 Bartonella sp. MU70NMGDW | reverse complement strand
GCTATTCTCTCAAAAAGATAAATTTAAAGTAGAAGTTGCGTGATGATTGAAAGTGAGAAGAATGACAACGAATAAAACTGCCCACAGAGCATAACTTATATTTTTTTTGCCATACATAGTCGTTATTGCAGTACCTAAAGCGATTAAAAATGGAAAAAACATAGCTTTAAATCTCCTTTACATCCGGTGTTTAACTCTTAATTTATTTCAGCTTCCACCATTATTACAAAATTGGGCAAAAAAGAGACCATGGATTTATTATTCACAATTCGTCATTCACTTTTCTTGTCATACTATCTAAGTGAAAAAACAAAGAACCATATAATCGCTAAGAAACACATCTCAACAAAAGCACAAAAGCGCTGATTATTCGCTTCCCTTTATATCAGCTATTATTAAAATATATCAACGATTACAAAGAGCACATCCCCCCACTCAATTAAAATAACCACTTGAACAGCAAAATAAATAGCCTTTGAAATTAAGAGATCGATATCTCTTTTTTCTCAAAGAATATCCTCACTTTGCAACGCATTTTCGCCATAAAAATCTCTTTTTCTCATGAGCAATTTTTCAAATTGCAGCAGATTTCATAATATATGGTGACCATGTTTATTTTGGCAAATAAAAATGAAACATTTTTAAAAAAACTTACAATCAATGCCTTTCCCCCGATGTATTTTTTCCTCTTACCTTAAATAAACAGCAATTCCGCAGCTCAACAGTCTCATAGGTCCAACGCCACCCCTTAACACCTCCCCTCAAAATTCATCCCTCCCCCTCAAAAGAAGTGCTTCATAACCTTCAATACTTTAATTTTTCATCTCTCGAGATCCCCCTTTAAATTTTTAGCTTTCCATCTTATTTGAAAAATAACTGTTTCTCTGTCATCAATTGGCTTTGCAAAGAGAATATAAAACTTTAAAAAAATAATGATAAAGAATCGCATTGAACCTTTGAAAAGGATGGTGAATGATGAAAAAATCATGTGATGTCGCGATTTTAATGGGGAGCCAATCGGATTGGCAAACGATGTGCCATAGCGCAGATATTTTGACAAATCTTGGTATTTCTCATAGTTCGCATATTGTCTCAGCACACCGAACCCCTGAACGCCTTTATCAATTTGCAAAAGAAGCAAAAGAAGCAGGGTTTAAAGTTTTAATCGCCGGTGCAGGGGGCGCAGCGCATCTTCCTGGTATGCTAGCAGCCCTTACGCCTCTTCCTGTTTTTGGCGTTCCAGTGCATTCTCATTCTCTTTCTGGTCAAGATTCTTTGCTTTCAATTGTGCAAATGCCAGCAGGGATACCCGTTGGCACATTAGCAATTGGCAAAGCAGGTGCAATTAATGCAGCACTTTTAGCCGCAGCCGTTATGGCCATTTATGATCATGATCTCGCCCAACGATTACAAGATTGGCGTCAACAACAAACAGCTAATGTCGCCAAAACGCCTGTAACGGAGGGTTAAAATGGCACCGTTTTCCAACACGCCCCCCTCACCCAACACCACCCCCTCACCCAACACCCTCTCACCTAACATGTTACCTCCAGGCAGCGTCATTGGTTTAATCGGCGGCGGACAGTTAGCACGGATGCTCACCATAGCGGCCGCAGAATTAGGATTTCGAACAGTTATTTTTTGCCCTGAGGCCGATTGCCCAGCCGCTCAAACAGCAAACAGCCATATTGTTGCCTCCTATGACGATACATCAGCTTTAGATCATTTTATTTCTCAGTGTGATGTTGTCAGCTATGAATTTGAAAATCTTTCGCTTCAAACGGTTCAATATGTAGAGAAGAGTAAGCCTGTTTATCCTTCTTCCAAAGCATTAGAGATCACGCAAGATCGACTTTTTGAGAAGCAATTTTTGCGTGATCAAAGAATTGGCACCGCCTCATGGTATGCTGTTGACAATTCTTCTTCTCTTCTTTCCGCGCTCGATGCCTTAGGCGGACGTGGTCTTTTAAAAACGCGTCGTTTTGGTTATGACGGAAAAAACCAGATCAAGCTTGACCACCCCGATGAACAAACCCTTGACGAAGCCTTAAGGACTTTTCAGGAGCAGCCTTGTATTTTGGAAGAGATAGTTCCTTTTTTATCGGAAATTTCAGTTCTCTCGGCTCGCACAAAACAAGGAGAACATATTTTTTATGATTGCCCTGAAAACCAACACAAAAACGGAATTCTTCATAAATCCTTTGTTCCATCACATATTCCACTTGACGTGCAAAAAGCAGCCCAAGAAATCAGCCTAACAGTCATGGATGCCCTCGATTATGTTGGTGTTCTTTGTATTGAGTTTTTTGTCTTAACGGATGGTCATCTTTTAGTAAATGAACTCGCGCCGCGTGTCCATAATTCTGGTCATTGGACACAAAAAGCATGCATAACTTCACAATTTGAACAGCATATCCGTGCTATTTGCGGTCTTCCATTGGGCAGCACATACCGCCATAGCGATTGCCAAATGACAAATCTTCTTGGGAAAAATTTAAGCACGTTAAAATATTTTCTGAAGCAAGAGCGCACCTCGATCCATTTATATGGCAAAAGCACTGTTCAACCCTACCGCAAAATGGGGCATGTCATCCAATTAATGGGACCAGCTAGCAAATTTTAAACCCACATATATACAAATGCTTTTCCCCTCAATGAACTGAAAAACAACCTCTCCCCTCACACCGATATCCAGCGGCTCAAAGCGCGCCGCCCCCCGCCCCAATCCTTTTAATTTGCCCCCTAGCAGGGCTTCACGCCCTCCTACAAGCTCCTTCTCCTCCATACCCCCCACCCTCAAAAACCACACCAATCAACAATCCAACGGCTCAACAGCGCTCCTGACCTTTCAACACCCCCTTGACAGAGCTTATTTGTTTAAAGCTGAAAAGGCTTTTACTTTTTTCCACTCTTTGTCCTTCTTTTGCGAGAATATTTTTACCTTCAAGGAAACCATTAACCCACCATAGGAAATGTATAATACACCCTTGACAAGAATAAGACTTCTTGTTAAATCTTCCTTACTTTTTTGCAATTTTCACTTATTCGTTGTGCTAATGAAGTGTGTTAATGCGTACCTTAAGGGTGCGTTTTTCTTTTTGTGATCACAGTGAAAAAGTGTATCGTGTGATGTTATGATGCAAGTACAATATCGCAATGCAATGTTCATTGAGTGAACAGTGTATTGGGGTTGTGGTGTTGTATTTTTGTGTTTTAATGTTGTATCATAGTATTGTGTTACGTAAACTGTTTAACGGTGAATATGATGAAAATTAAAAATTCGCTTAAAGCACTAAAGGAGCGCCACCGTAACAATCGTTTGGTGCGTCGTAAGGGTCGTATTTATATTCTTAATAAGACGAACCCTCGTTTTAGAGCGCGTCAAGGCTAATTCTTTTGGTTAATGTTTTTATGCCTACTTTTTGTAGGCTTAAAAATTTTTTCTTAAGATTTTTTGGGTTACGAGTCGGTTGGTTATAAGTTCGTTGATTACAAGTCTAGTATTTGATAATATTTGGTGATTTATCTTTTGGGGGCTTGTTTTTATGGATTCTTCTATTTTTTTAAAAACCTTTCGATTTTTTCAGTCGCGTTTTTTCTGTATTTTCAATCGCGTTTTTTTTCTTTTTTTTGTTGGCATATTTTGTTTTGTTCCCTCTAGCTATGGGCAAAATCCTCCTTCGCTTCCTGAAGATCGGCCTTCTCCACAATCGCTTTTACCCTTAGATGATCTTATTCCCAATTCTCCTCCCCCTTCCTCAACGCCCTCCGATTCTGATTTGTCTGCGGTTATTCTTGAAGATCTTGACAAAGAGCAGCTTTCCCATATTGACAGAGTTAAGCAACGCAAAGATGCCGAAATTTTACGTTTACTGAAAGAGTTGAAATATTGTGCTGATGTTTTTCAAGCAAAAAAGATCAGTCAACAACTTCAACACTTGTGGTCCCAATCGGGGAGTGAGACGATTGATCTTTTAATGTCATGGGCTGAAAATGCAATCAGTAGCGACGATTATGGACTTGCACTTGATTATATTGATAATGCTATTGCACTTTTACCTACTCACGCTGAAGCTTGGGTAAGACGTGCTTGGATTCACATTCAACTAAACGATTTCAAGCTTGCCATGCTTGATCTCAACCATGCTCTTGAACTTGAGCCGCGCAACTATATAGCTTTTTTTGAACTTGGCGTTACCATGGAAGCAACAGAGCGTCCAAAACTGGCTCTTAAAGCCTATGAAACCGCATTAGAATATTACCCACAAATGCGCAGAATTCAAAAGCGCGTACAAGCTCTGTTAGACGAACAATCACCACAAGCTCTTTGAAACCATTCAAGAACGAGATGCTTTACGCATCCTTTCAAACTTGGATAAGACGCAAGCCAGCTTTACATTCCACTCAATAAACTCAAAGCCCCCTGCTCATAACCACGCCCTCAAACACCCCGCACGCAATTGACCCCACCCCACGCAATTGAAAATGTCTTTTTTGAATTTTGACCTTTTTTGTATTGAAGGAAGCGTCCAAACACTTCCAATATACCCCTTAAAGAATTTCTTCTCCTAGCAAGCAAACGCTTCACGCTTGAGTCCTCTTCACACCGCCTCTTTTTTCACATCTCTCCATCATGGACAAAAAAAATTTTGTAAACACGATCCTCAAAAAATATTTTTTGAAAAAAAAACTTAAAACATCGCTGAGCCCTTTGATAAACTATTATCGCCTTTTTTTTATTTTTATGAGCTTCAACCATAGCAGAGAACATACCGTATCGGCTCTTCTCCACCCCTCAAAGTTGATAAAACAGCACTGAAATATTCCCCACGAGGCAAAAATTTCAAAGACGCAACGTCAGTTAACAAACATCCTTGAATAAAAAATATTCCCCTTCAAAGCTCCCCCAAGTATTCCCGCGAAACATAAAAATCAAGCGATTGCCAATAAACCGTTATGCCTCACTCAATCACCCACTCCCACTCATATTTTTTGCTTTTTTTACTTTGAATAACGCGTTCTATATATCATACAGCCATTTCTAGCAGCCACCCGCAAGGTTATAGAATCATCCTGAAAAAACTTTATGAAAAATAAGAGATTGTAGTTATTTTATCTCTAGCAGAAACTCTGAAATTGTTTTATATTAAGGAGGGTGTTCTGCGCTTCTCGACAGGAAATAACGTATTCCTGAGACCTTAATGATCTCCAAGGGAGCTGTCCCTGATCAAGCCCGTGGGCTTTTTCATATGGCGCCCACCTATTTGTATAGGTTCCCGGGATCAGCTTTTTCCATCGGCTGTTGTGGATCACCCTTTTTTACATCAAAATTTTTCCAGATAAAAATTGAGAGCGTCCTTTTACATAAGACCAATGACGATACTCTCTTTTCAAGAAAGAAAAATTACGATGAGCTTTATTTTATAAAACAGACAGCACTTACAAAAATAATCCCCTCTGTGAATCTGCTTCATCCCTTTGCACGCAAGCAACGCAAAAGCGGTTTATCGCATCAAGATACCCTATCATAAGAGCGCACACTTTCTTCATGAAGCACAGCTCTTATCATAACAGAGATTTACAAAACGCCAACAATGGATAAAATACCAGCATCTTATAAAACAATTGGCGAGACAATGACACATAATCCCCTCTGTGAATCGGCTTTATCCCTTTGCACGCAAGCAACGCAAAAGCGGTTTATCGCATCAAGATACCCTATCATAAGAGCGCACACTTTCTTCATGAAGCACAGCTCTTATCATAACAGAGATTTACAAAACGCCAACAATGGATAAAATACCAGCATCTTATAAAACAATTGGCGAGACAATGACACATAATCCCCTCTGTGAATCGGCTTTATCCCTTCGTACACAGCAGCGAAAAAGCGGTTTATCGCGTCGTGATGCTCTTTTAACAGAAGAGCGGGCACTCTTTTCGCAGCGTGCTTGTTGCCACTTTATTGAATACCTTGAAAAAAAGGGGACAAATTTTTCACAGCTCATTTTAGCAGGCTATTGGCCCATTAAATCGGAAATTGACCCGCGTCCTTTACTGGATGCTGTAGCGTTACGCGGCGGACGTTTAGCCTTACCAGCAGTGCTTGATTCCACCACCATGGTTTTCCGTGCATTTTCGCCCAACACGATTTTAGAGCCCATGCGTTTTGGCACCTTTGGTCCAAGTGCAGACAGTAGCGTTGTTGTCCCCAATAATATTATTGTTCCGCTTTCTGCATTTGATCGTCAATGTCACCGTCTTGGCTATGGAGGAGGATATTATGACCGTGCGGTTGAAGCTCTTGAAAAACAAGGACATCAAATAACATTATGGGGCATAGGATTTTCATGTCAGGAGGTTTCCTCTATTCCCGCAGCAGAACATGATCTACAGGTACAGGGGATTTTTACAGAAAAAGGTTTCTTAAAATGTTAAAATGTGATTAAAGCGCCTATGCGTTTTTTATTTTTAGGTGACATTGTTGGTAACACAGGCTGTAAAGCTGTTTTTGAACACCTTCCTCAACTGATTAAGAAGTGGCAGCTTGATTTTGTTGTGGTAAATGGTGAGAATGCCTCTGGTGGTTTTGGTCTCACACAAGAAACGTATCAAGATCTTTTGATGACCGGTGTTGATGTTGTGACCACGGGCAATCATGCTTTTTCTCACAAAGAAGCATTGCAGTATGCCCATGAGAGTGATCGTTTTTTACGCCCTGCCAATTTTTCGAAAGAAACTCCTGGAAGAGGTGTAGGTATTTTTACAGCAAAAAATGGAGCCCGTGTTCTTGTCGCCAATCTGTTGGGCAACGTTTTTATGCCGTGCAAAGTAGAAGATCCATTTGAAACAGCAGAAAATATTCTTTTAGCCTGTTCGTTGATGGAGCAAGCCGATACGGTTATTTTTGACTTTCACGCAGAAACGACAAGCGAGAAGCAATGTTTTGGCCATTTTCTTGATGGTCGTGTGAGTGTTATCGTTGGCACGCATACGCATATTCCCACGGCTGACGCACAAATCTTAGAAGGTGGGAGCGCCTATTTAACAGATGCAGGCATGTGTGGAGATTACAACTCATCTCTTGGAATGGACAAAGAAGAACCCTTACACCGTTTTCTTTATAAGACGAAGCAAGATCGTTTTGAACCGGCATGTGGTCCCGCCACCCTTTGTGGTTTAGCGGTTGAGATTTCAGACCGCACAGGTTTAGCAGAAAAGGTCTCGGCAGTACGGATTGGTCCTCATTTAAAGCCTGAAGTTCCAGATTTTTGGTAGCTTCTTTTAAGCCGCCCCCTTTGATGATCGCTCTCCACTGGGCGCCCTTTGGATGATTGCTCTCCAATGTTTCCTTTTGAGAACTCTTTTTGGCAAGATGAC
Organism: Bartonella sp. MU70NMGDW; assembly: GCF_042194085.1. Taxonomy (NCBI): domain Bacteria; kingdom Pseudomonadati; phylum Pseudomonadota; class Alphaproteobacteria; order Hyphomicrobiales; family Bartonellaceae; genus Bartonella; species Bartonella sp. MU70NMGDW. The sequence continues at coordinate 3,375 of NZ_JBHIMK010000067.1, read as the reverse complement.
TTTTCAAGCCCTTCCCAAATCCCTAAAAACACCACGCCTTCCAATTTGCCTAACACAGCAACTTTTCTAACACAAATAAGTCACTCTTTAAAAAGGGAAAAGGTCCAAATTTTCATGATTTTTAAAATGACGAGAAGGAGGTTCTATTTGGACATTTCTGCGGGGGGGGGGGAGGAGAAATGCTAACCCCCTTCTCTAAAAAAGGGTTTATAGAATAATTTATTATTTAGCAAGAGCCTCTTTAATTTTTTCTTTATTCTAACAAAAAATTAATCTTAAAATTGCCTTCTGCTTTTTAGGTTTAAGCTCTCTAAAACTTTTCAAAAGGACTTGCTCTTCTTTACTTCCGATCTCATCATCACAAGTTGAGACGTTTTCCTTTGTTGAAAGATCAGCGTAAAAAAAGGAAATGGGAACATTGAGAATATCAGCAATTTCTTGTAAACGCCCCGCCCCTATACGATTAGAGCCTTTTTCATATTTTTGGATTTGTTGAAAAGTCACACCTAACTGGCTGCCTAATTGCTTTTGCGACATCCCGATCATCGTTCTTTTAAAGCGAATTTTTCTGCCTATCGAAATGTCGTTAAAGTGTGGATTTTTATCTTTCACTTCAAGCTCCCCTACCGGTTGCGAGCGCCTCTTATGCGTATTCTGGGAGTCAAAAACACTGAGTTCAGTCAGCTTTTTTGCTTTTAGTGCTAGAGCGCACCTGGACATGGCAAAAACTCCCGGAATCTCGCGATACTTATAAAGCAGGCTAATGTCTCAGCTTGGATTTTCAGGCTTTGGGCTCCACCATTCAACCGCACTGTACAACGAGAACCCTCGTTCTTGTTCATAAAATAATTTCAGGAGACCAGCAATAAATTTAAAACAGTGTTTTTATCTCATGAGACAATCAAACACAAAATTGCCTTCTGCTTTTTAGGTTTAAGCTCTCTAAAGCTTTTCAAAAGGACTTGCTCTTCTTTACTCGAGATCCTTTCATCATAAGGATCCAAGGCGTTTTCCTTTGTTGAGAGATCGGAATAAAAAAAGGAAATGGGAACATTGAGAATATCAGCAATTTCTTGTAAACGCCCCGCCCCTATACGATTAGAGCCTTTTTCATATTTTTGGATTTGTTGAAACGTCACACCTAACTGGATGCCTAATTGCTTTTGCGACATCCCCAGCATTGTTCTTTTAAAGCGAATTTTTCTGCCTATCGAAATGTCGTTAAAGTGTGGATTTTTAGCTTTCACTTCAAGCTCCCCTACCGGTTGCGAGCGCCCTCGCATAAGTATTCCGGGAGTTGAAAGAGCTGAAACTTGACTCAGCCTTTTGCTTTTAGTGCGCAGACGCACCTGGACATAACAAAAGCTCCCGGAAATCCGGGATATCCATAAAGCTGGATAAATACGTGTCTCAAGTTTCGGGTCTTTCATTCCCTGTTGATCGCTGCGTAGACGACCAAAACATTCGCTTACAATAAAGTAATTTCAGGAAATTGGCAATAAAATTTAAAAACAGTCTTTATTTGTATTTTTATCAGAGGCAGATAACCTCTCATTTTTGATTAAATTATGTGTGAACGAAGTGAGCTCTATTTATTGAAATAAGTATAAGATCATAATCAAGAGATGCTAGACGTAGTAAAAACCTTTCATAGGCATCATGAGCAAACAAGCAAAGAAATATCATGATGATACCACCAATGACCATTGCTGTTTGGTGTTCATAGGGTGCAACTCCTGCTGTGTATCCGAAAAAAAGAAAAAATAGGAATAAAGCCAAGCCACCAGCAAAGAAGTTTAAGAAGGCAAAAACTGGTTTACGAATGAATAATAAAATAAGGAAGATTGCGTAAAGCAACCTTTTAAATATCACAGCCAACATTCTACGTATTGTTTTAAATATCCAAACGAATATTCTACGTATTATCTTGAACACCCCACGCATTATAGTTGAAGCAATGCTCTGTTTTGCATCTAACCTTTCTTCTTTGGTGTTTTGTCTTCTTAGAAGAAAGACTGCTCATGACTCTCCCATTTTCAAGCCACTGTACTATAAAAATGTACTATAAAAATAATTTATCTCTAATTATATCATCCCAAAATACAACAATATTTTATTCATTTTAACTAAAAAACAAGTGCTTTATTAAGAAGAAAAGCTATTTTCATTAGTAAGAGCTGTTAAATCCTTACGTCTAAAATAGATAGAGCGTCCACAACGAACAGGTGGTTGCCCTTGCATAAGAATAATCTGTTCGTCTTTTCGCATTTCTTGTGTTATTTCATGTGGATATATTAAAGGTCTTTGTCGCAAACTTAAATGCTCTGTTCCTTCTATACCTGATGTTCCCAGAGTTATGCTTGAATCTTTCACTTCAATGGTCATTTGACCACATGCCTTAGATATATTTTCAGCAGTTTTAATATCTTTTATTGCGGCATAGCTTACAAAAGCACAATTTTCAAACCACGTCATAACGCCTAACGAACCGAAATAACGTTCTATTTGCTCTACAGACTCGTAAAAAAGCATGAGAGATATGCCATATTTGCGTCCACGATCACGTGCTTCTTCTAAAATGTTCATATATCTTAAAAGATCAGCATTATCTAAAATAAAGAGCACTCTTTTTGCATAATTACCATTAGCAGCCTCCATAGCTCTGAGAAAAGAGCCAACAAGGACACGCCCAACACCTGGATAAGATTTTAAAATTTTTGAGGGGATATTTAGAAAAATATCAATATTTCCCTTTGTTATATCGGTAGTTTTAAAATCATTACCACTGATAAGATCTGCATAATTAGAGAGTGAAAGCCATTGTATATCTTTTGCAGCAGTAGAATAGACATCTGAGAAAGTTTGCGCCGCCATATTTGTAAAAACGCCAAGGGTTTCACGAATAAATTGGGATGAAGAATTTGATCGTATAGATTGCAATTTTCCAATCACGGACGGTTCTGGCATTGACATGATCGTATGAAGCGTTTTTAAGTTTTTTTCCTTTAATGTGTATTCATCAGAAAAGACAATATGCGCAAGTAGTCCTGTTAACAAATTATGTGCGTGTGATACAAAGAATTGGTCTGTCGAAGTTGATTTGTCGTTTTCAGAAAGAAGGAGTCTAGCAACTTCAACCACACCCGCTTCTCTTTCATAAAGGGGGAGATTTTCATCTAACAGCCAATCTAAAGGATTAAAAGTTTCTGTTAAAGAACCATGGGGGTCAAGAACGTATACTTTTCTGTTTGACAGCTGCCTTGTTTTTTTACCATTGGAGCGATTTCAGTTGAAGGGCTTTAACAGCTTACTTGTAATCTATTTATATCTGTGTAATCATATACATTATGGATAGATTTGTTGGGATAGGTAAGG
>NZ_JBHIMK010000066.1:0-10760 GCF_042194085.1 Bartonella sp. MU70NMGDW | reverse complement strand
ACAAAAAACCGTGCTGCCGTTGCTTAAACTTTATATGATTTGCCGCAATGGGAATATCTTTCCAAGATTGAAAAAAACATTTTCATAATTTGGCATAACAAACAATCCCTTGTTCTTCGCGCTCTTGAAGTGTTCAATCGCTCAATTTACCAAAAGATATTCGACCTCACAACTTGTTTATTTACGTCCCTCAATACGGATGAAGCGGATGAAAAAGCCAGCATTTTTGAAAAGAAAAAATAGTAAAGAGCATTTAATGATTCAGGCACTAAGAACTACACAGAATACTCCATTCATCTTTGAACGCATCAATTTCTGTAAAGAGAGCTAACAATGCTTATGTAATCTGAATAATATTAGTTTACTTACCATATGATAACCGATTGATAACGATAACGCTAAACACAGAACTTATATCACCAAACCGCAAAATAGTGTTTTTACGATATAACATAAAATGATTACTTCACACCGCAATATATCTTAAAAATTGCATCAATACTTCATACAGATCATATGTCATTTACACCACAATAAAACTACATTTTGTTTATTTAAAATATCTCCGTTAATAATATAGAATTGCGTTTACGATTCACCAAAACAGATGATACAATAATTATAATAAAAACAATAATATAATTTAAATTTATTTCTAAATTAACAAAAAAATTGCAGCTTATAATTTAAGTTAAAAACCAAAATTGAAAAGTTGACAAAATCAATAAACTATGGAACTTACCTAGGTATAATACAAAATGTGTAATTTAACGCTTTGTATTAGCAGCACCTTAAACACATAATGTAATTATGCATCATGGGATGCCACGGTACTTTTTCTATTTTGTTTAGAAGGTGTAATGAAAAAACTTTTTTGATTAAATCTTTTAAATTTGGATCATTATAATGAAAATATTTCAAAAAATCGCGTTATATATTGTTACAATAGCCTTTTTCTTTTCACAGGTTTTGGAAGCTAATGCTTATTATTTGAATAGTCATTCTCAAGATTCTAGTTTTGCTTCTACAGTGTCAAAAGAAAATAAAGTTGTTAAAGCTATTGATATGGTTATGGATCATATTTCAACACAAAGCACTGAACAAGATTTTAAAAAAGGTGTTGTAAAGGTAGGAATTATGATGGGACTTGCACCAGCACTTTGGGGTCTTATTGCGTATTTTTCATGGTTGTTTTCTAAAAAGCGGCCTCCCTATCGTACACCGAGTGAAAGAGCATTTGATGCTTTTGCGGACAGTGCGTGGATGCTCGTTTAAACAACGTTTCACTTAAATACAGTTTAAACAGTAAGCTTATTTAATACTTAATAACATAAACTGTAATTCAGATTACAGTTTATGTTTTTTTAGATTCAATTAATATTGTTAACTTTTCCCCACTCTACATGATAAATAAAATTTGATCAGCTATATTCATAACAATGCAATGCGATAAATTGAACACTGTTTGATATGATAATCTCTCTCTCATTTATGCACTCCTACCCTTAAACCTGCCCCTACAATCACAGCACAAAAACAATTCGTTACACGCTAAAAAATCCACCTAAATGCAAAAGCTGTAACAACGCTCAACCTCGACTATTTGAATAACAGCGATCATTCAAACTTTAACCAACGCGATAATACCCCTATTCTAAATGATTTATGTACCACCTCATCCGCAGCACATTGCCAAATATCCGTACATTTCCCCGAAAAATTTTCACACTTTTACGCATAGTAAAAAAAAGATTAACTTTAATCATGTTACTCTCCTTAAATTGACAACGGATTGCAAAATGCCCAAAAAAATCAAACAAAAATAGAGAGGTAAGTTACGAAAACTACAGGGTAAATTTTACTGCCCCAAAATGTCTATTTTCCCCGTCTGAACCGTCAGAGGAACACTATAAAAATTATTTTCATTGAAAAACAATTACTTATAATCTAGGGAAGAAAAGTAAAAAACTCCCCCAGAAAAAGAGATTATCTTCAAAATTATCAAAAAAAGCAGCACAATTTTAGTGATCTTTTTATTTTTTTTCTTTTGATAAAAGAGAGCTGGCAGGTGTCTTAGGCGCCCCTCCGGTAGGTTCCCAATTCGCAACAGCCGCTAATTCCTCAATAACATCCTTTTTTAACTTACCATTTTTCTTATTGTGTAAATCATATTGATCAGCATTCTGTTGCAACCATTTTGCAAGCGTTCCTTTAACAGTTTTACCACCCTCAACCTCACTCACCGCTTCCCATGCCGCAACAATAGCAGCAAGCTTTGGAGCATAACGTGGATGCGTTGGATCTTGAAACGCATAATATTTTTGGTCCTTAGTCTCAGCAGAATCATCCTCAGGGAAAAAAAATGGAGGGTACAGACCACGCGATGAAAGCCATTCTTTTAAATCATCAACGCGAACATATGAGGAATCTGCATCTATAAAATCCGAAAAATTATAGTACGACCATTCTATCTCTAATCGATTGCTTTTTCCCGCTTGAACGATAGCATGATAAGCTGCACGGAAATTAGCAGTTTTCTCTGATGATACGGAAAGGTTATCTTCGTAAATATCACTTTTTTCTGGTTCTAATTTGTTGACAAACAAATACTTTCCTGGATTTAATCCAACTATTAAAAGCGCTGCCTGCAGTATTGTTAGTTTTTCAGAAAGCCGCCAAAATTTCAAACCATCACTATTTTCCATATATGCTCCCTTTTTTATCTGCACAATTTCGCTCTTTTTTAAAAACATCAAAAACGTTTGTTAACGCATAGAGATTATGCACTTCTCACATTTCAACTCATCCCATACTTTAAATAAAAACACAGCACCCACACCCCTCCTTGTGATCCACAAGAAAATGATTTGAATTGTTTCAATATAAGAAGTTTTGAAGTGAGAGAATCCTACTGAATTTTGGGCTTTCATGCAAGATATCAGGCAAGTTACAAGGCGATAAATGCCCCTTCATAAAGCATAAATTTTTATGCGTGATCTCAAACAATTTAATATGGATAATATCTCTTCATTTATGCACTCCCACCCTTAAACCTGTCCCTGCAATTACAGCACAAAAGATAATTCGTTACACGCTAACAAATCCACCTAAATGCAAAAGCTGTAACAACGCTAAAATGCGCGTAAATATCATAAGAATACTGTCTTACACCTCCACAAGTGGGATCAAGTGGCGTAAAACTGTACAATAAAATGCCATGCCTATAATGAACCGTGCTAAAGACTGTCACAACACTGGGAGCTAAGGTGTACGATGATGCCGGCTTGCTCTTTTATGAAGCGTAAAGATTAAGAAGACTCAATGGAGTTTATATTATTTCATGGAAATTTTGCGGCTCTACCCTTCTATACTCTTCACAGGGGCCCCCTCGCGAAATGGGCTTTTATCCCTTGAAAAAGATCTCTTTTTAAAGAATCATTTCAAAGTCCAAGAGCTGTTACAGTCTTTTGAACGCATCAAATGAATGATGATGCTAGCTTATTCCTTTCCTATATTCTCGAGCATAATACATTAGAATGCTCCATTCAAACGCCCCTTTAGCAAAATAAAGCACATTGTCTCTTAAATTTTTTCACGCAATTATTTCTTTCATGCGCCCCTGTCGTCTCCATTTGATAAATCTCCTTGTACTTTCTCAGCATCCCAGCACCTTTTTTCTCAGTGCAACCTTTTTGTAATTTGTCAGTTTTTAACTTTTAGATTGACTTTTGGTTTATTTTTCTTATGTTTTAGAATTATTCTAAAGTGCAGAGGAACAGAAAATGTTGAAATTGTTTTTTTCATTTGTACAACGTAAAGCTCTGTCCTTTCGTTCAGCACAAAACGTGATGCTTAAAGCGCTCAAATTAAAAGAGCAACATGCGGCGCTCTATTTAAAATATGCAAAAGCTCTAGAACCTTATTCCTCTAAGGAAGCCGCGGTTTTTACCGCCATGGGGCTTCAAGAGCTTAAAAATTATAAGCAACTTTTGTGCCTTTCTTGCCATAATCGTGCAAACACTATCGGTTCGTTATGTGACAAAAATTCTCTTGTGAAAGGCAAGAGCCGCCATCCATCCCCAAAAACAACAGTGGCCAATAACACCATAAAAAAACCTTCGAAAACGCAAAGACAAACACTTTTGACTTGGATTCAACCAGGTCTTGCAGGATTAATGGATGGCTCTGTCTCGACCCTTGCCCCCATTTTTGCCGCAGCTTTTGCCACGGGAGACACGCACCAAACTTTTTTGATAGGGCTCTCAGCTTCAATTGGTGCAGGACTTTCAATGGGTTTCACAGAAGCAGCCCACGATGACGGAAAATTATCAGGGCGTGGTTCGCCATTAAAAAGAGGTATTGCCAGCGGCATTATGACAACATTAGGAGGATTAGGCCATACTCTTCCCTATTTGATCAACTCTTTTTATGTAGCAACAATTATTGCTTTTATCATTGTTTTTTTCGAACTAGGCGCCATCGTCTGGATTCAGAACAAATTCATGTCAACTCCCTTTTGGCGTGCATCGTTACAAGTTATTATTGGCGGAGCGCTCGTTTTTGCTACGGGTATCTTCATTGGTAGTATTTAAAACAAACAGCATGAAAAATAAGCATTTCCCATACAAAACAAGCAGCAAAACCCATCGTCCCATCTATAGATTTTTCGCTGCTTGTTTCAAACGGAATCTTTTGTTAGAGTTGTGTTTGTTTTTTCTATTTTGGAGATGCTTTGACCATGCCTTCTACGCACCTGAACAGCCAAAAGAGTCCTTCTTCCTCGAATGCATTTCCTTCTCCCCCTCCACAACAAATAACCTTATCGATCCAGCGTCTTGAGCATGGACAAGGTTTAGAACTTCCTCACTACGCAACGGCTGGTTCTGCGGGTCTTGATCTACGGGCAGCAATTAGAGAAGAAGAAACGCTTGTTCTTGCCCCAGGGCAGCGCGCACTCATTCCAACGGGTCTCATTTTTCACCTTCAACCTGGTTTTGAGGCACAAATACGCCCACGCTCTGGCTTAGCCTTAAAGCACGGCATCACATGCCTCAACACTCCAGGAACGATTGATAGTGATTACCGTGGTGAAGTCAAAGTTCTTCTTATCAATTTAGGCCAAGAAGACTTTTCTATCCAACGGGGAATGCGCATTGCCCAAACAGTCATCGCCCCCGTATTCCAAGTCAAAGTTTGCGCTATTGAACCAGAGCAAAATACCCAAAGCCATAACGAGAGCCGTGGAACAGGAGGTTTCGGTTCAACGGGACATACTTAAGAAGCTCTGAAAAAATCACTCCCCTCAAAATATAACACTCGCTTATTCTAACTACTCTTTCACTGAAAGTCTTTCGGGCTTTTAAAGTATAGAAGGAGTGCGCATTTGCTTTCAAAGTTTTTTTACCAAACACCCCTCTAAACGATCATCCTTACTCTTCCTCTGTCTCTTCTCAATCTTCACATGCCCTAACTTTATCCCTTCAGCGTCTTGCACTTGGAACAAGGAAACTTCTTCACTACGCAACGACTGGTTCTGCCGGTCTTGGATTTACAAGCAGCAATTGGAGAAGAAGAAACGCTTGTTCTTGCCCCAGGGCAGCGCGCACTCATTCCAACGGGTCTCATTTTTCATTTATCACGTGGGCTTGAAGCACAAATACGTCCACGCTCTAGCTTAGCCTTAAAACATGGCATCACATGCCTCAATACTCTAGGAACGATTGAGTGTGATTATCCGGAAGTGAAGTCAAAGTTCTTCTTATCAATTCGAGCCAAGAAAACTTTTCTATTTAAACGGAGAATGCGCATTGCCCAAACAGTCATCGCCCCCGTATTCCAAGTCAAAGTTTGCGCTATTGAACCAGAGCAAAATACCCAAAGCCATAACGAGAGCCGTGAAACAGGAGGTTTCGGTTCAACGGGACATACTTAAGAAGCTCTGAAAAAATCGCTCCCCTTAAAATATAACACACACTTATTCTAACCACTCTTTCACTTAAAACCCCTTGGGCTTTTAAAGTGCAGAAGGAGTGCGCGTTTACTACTTTCAAAGTTTTTTCACTAAACGCACTTCTAAACAATCATCTCTCAATTACGTTTCTTGTACTACACAAAACTTCATTATCACCGGATACCCCTCCCCCATAACAAAAACATTGGCATTAACCATTAAAAGCTCACACACCGCTTGTAATGTCGACAATCTATATATCATATTGATTTATAATAATGAATTGTCTTTCAACTTAAATGAGAGATCTCAATACTGTAAGATTGTTTCATTGCAAATCTATTTATATTACATAAATCAAAAGTATATCTCTCACGTTCCAAACGTAGCTAGCATGTAGAAAATACCTATAATGAATACTTGTACTCAGCACTGTCACAACATTGGGAGAAAATATAAATACTATAATGGTGCTAGCTTGCTTTTTTGTTAAGCATAAAGATAGTGAGGTTCAATAGATTTTTTATTATTTTACGGGAGCTTTACCGTCATACCATTTATAAACACCGTCGCAAAAAGGGCTTTAAGATATATTAAGGCACACAACAATCACCCTTGGCTGTTTTTCTTGATCGCACCTCTTGAGGCAAGATGAGCAGTGCTTAATCCTAAAAAAACCGATTCAATATATAAACCCCCTGCGTAATATCAAACCCATGCGTAATATCAAACTCATGCGTATTGGGTTTAATAAATCCACGACAAAACCCTCATCAATTTCACTCTACGACTTTGAGTCATATGCTTTGCTTCCTGCAACAAAGGCTATTTTTATCACTGGTCAGAGGGCATCGGCTGGAATATTAGCGTTTACCGCAGTACCCGTTGTTACGGCATTCACATGCCCCACAACGTTACCACCCGCGCTACCACCCGCTCCATCGACAGCAACGTCCGCTACCCCTGTTGTTTTATTATTGATCACACCTCTTGAGGTAAGATTAGTAGAGTTTTGCAATCCTACAAGACCGATTTTATTATATCCAGCCATGCGTATTTGATTTAATAAATCGATGACAGTACCATAATCAATTTCGCTATCGGCTTTGATTAAAATTTTTGTCTCTAAATTTTGCGTAGTTTCCCTCAACAAAGCTTCTCTTAAAGCTGCCTGTTCTACAAGATGATCACCAATGTAAAGAGAACGATCTTTTTGCAAAGTAACATAAAGGGGTTCATCAGACTGAACCACTGAAGGTGTTTGAGTTATAGAAGGAAGCTGAACGGGAATGACAGATGTTGCCAAAGGTGCAGCAACCATAAAAACAATAAGCAACACCAATACAACATCAATAAAAGGGGTCACATTGATTTCGCTTTGCAACCCACTCTCGTCTATATCCCAATCATTATTAAGGCTTGCTTTCATTTTTTATGACTTTTCTGTTGTCTTTGTCTATCAAGTTCACGGCTTAAGAGCCTTTCAAGAGCCGCAGCGATATCACCTAAATCATTGCGATAACCACTCAAAGCACGCATAAGGCTATTATACATAACAACGGCTGGAATAGCCACAAAAAGCCCAATAGCCGTTGCGAATAAGGCTTCAGCAATTCCAGGCGCCACCACATCAAGTCGCGTTGTTTGAGACTGAGCAATCCCAATAAAAGAATTCATAATTCCCCAAACAGTTGCAAAAAGACCAACAAAGGGAGCAATTGCGCCAATAGTTGCAAGAACAGCGCTTCCACATGCAACACGGCGTGTAGCAGCCAGCAAGCAGCGTGACAAAAGTGAATGAACCCTTTCTTTTAAACCTTCATGAACATCGCGAGCCTTAGCATCGCGAACATCGCGGGAAACATCTTCATATTGATTGCTCTCCTCATAAAAGAGAATATCTTCAATCGTTTGTGCACTTTCCCCTGCACTGGTTTTTTCACCAGAGCTTTTATTTATCCCTTCAGGAGCAGAAAAATGAACCTGTTGTGTAGAAAGATACACCTCTTTAAGAACTTCTTTGAGAAAAAACACCCCAGCCCCTTTGCTTTCTTTCAAGCTAGCTGCCAAACGCGTAAGAGTCTGAGCATTAAGAACCAATTGAAGTTCATGACGTACTCTTCGTTTTACCAAAGTGATCTCAACAATTTTCACAAAAGCAATTGTCCAAGACATAAGTGAAGCAAGTAACAAAATAATGATAACGGCTTTCACCACCCAATCAGCAGCCATAAACATAGAAAGAGGAGAAAAATCATGCACTGTCAATACAGAAGACATATTATCTAAAGGGACTGTTTTATCTAAAGGGACTGTTTCAGATTCCATTTTTATCTCACATTCTTGTGCTCTTATCTTTATTTATGAGCTGGATCGTCACCCCGCACAGCATCACTGTTCCACAATGCCACTACCCTTTTAACGTCGCTTTCGCATTCCTCTTAAGAAAGAAAACTTGATAAATCAAGTATAGTTTTATTCCACAAGCTCTCTCTTATTCTAAAGAAATCACTCAAGAAATTTTTCTCTAACAATTCAACAAGTTTATCTTACTCAATCAATTTATTGCATAAATTAGGCAAAATGATAAACTTACAAGAAATATTGCATATAATATTTTCATTTATAAGAATAATTTATCATCGTTCCTGTTGAATAAATCCCTCATATCGCAAAGCTTCTTTCATTTCAGCGGCTCTTTTAAATCCAACAAAATAATTTCTTTCATGGAATAAGCAGCAAAAATATCATAAAATCCTTGGAGAAAAGGATATGCACTTCTCTAACAATCAGTGCACTAAAGTACCTTCTATCCAAATAAAAATATACCTTTTTTTAAAAAAGAACGATCGCAATATCTTAAACTGACCAAAAGTATAATGGGAGAGCGCGATTAGCCCTCAAATACATAGAGAGCAAAGAACAGAAATAGCATTTTCTTTTTCTTCTGCAAAAGCATAAAAATGACATTACTTCTGCCGCAAAATCACAATAACCATGTTTTTTATCTGTCACAAGCCCAAAAAATAAGCCTCAACACGCTTTTTAAAAAAACTTTTATAAAAAAACTGTGCCATGAGAAACTGAAGAATGGTGCTAAATTCCTGCAAAAGCATAAGACAATTTTCAACCGATGTAATCCTTTACGAACAGAGCATATTGTATAGGAAAGATTTATTTTATCAAAAACAGTTTTAAATTCGACAAAGTGAAAGGAACCAAAAAAAACTTTTGGCGTTACTCAAGCAGTGAAAATTTTCACTCCAATGCAAATGATCACTATGAACACACCAATGCAAATATAATGAATCAAGAGGGAAAAATATCATGGCCCATAATAAAACAACACAGCACGATAAATCAGCCGTAGAAAAAGACCTACAAGGACAATTAGAAACGTTACGCACTGAAATTTCAGGGATTACCTCAACCCTAACAGATCTTGGTGCAAACAAATTCAACGCCGCCAAAGACAAAGCGGAAAAACTATATCACTCAGCGAAAGAAAGTGGTGAAGACATGATGTCTCAAGCAAAAGAAAAAATCAGTGATCTTGAACAAACCATGAATCAATGCGTTCGCAAAAATCCTGGTAAAAGCGTTTTGTTTGCTGCAGGGGTTGGTTTTATTCTTTCTCAATTACTGCGTCGTTAAGCAATGCATAAGTTTATCGCTCCTCTTTTAAACCATCTTGTCGGTGGAGGGCTTAAAAGCACAGTCAAACAAGTACGCCTTCAAGCAATTTGCTATGGGTTTATTGGCATTTCATTCTTCATGTCTTTGCTTTTTTTATGTATCATCGTTTTTATTGCATTATGTTCTGTTATGAAACCTCTTGCCGCCGCTAGTATCATGTTTTTAATTTGTCTTTCTCTTGCAGGATTAGGTCTTATTATCAATCGTGTTCTCAAGGCTTATCAACGCTATGACCAACAAAAAAAGACAGAAGAACAACGCCACAAACTCATGACAGACGCGACCGTTTCCAGCCTTGCAGCTCTCAGTCAACATTTCCCTTTTGCCAAATTGAGAGTTCCCATTCTCGGACTTGTAACTTATTTTTTGTGGAAAAAAGATAAAAAAGACCGCTTTTCAAAGTAAAATATGTAAAGCTGTCACTCTAATCCCCCCAATGTGCTTTCTTTTACTATAAAAGAAAGCACATCTTTTTCATCATAGTCTCTTTAGCTTCTTCAAGTTCCTGAAAAGAAATCCCCTTTATTTTCGCTAAAAAATCCATGGATCCGATTAAATCTCTTTCAGATTGCAATCCATGTTTCATGAACATAGCAACATGAGGCAAAGCTTGCGTTAAAAATTCTGATTTGATTGGAAGCAATGTAGTGTTTTTTGAAGATAGGGATAATTCGCTTCTACCTTTCTCTATTTTTTCATAAGCCTTTTTTTCATGACCAAAGGTCATGTTATTGATTTGAGTGTGTTCAGATTTTTCTGAACACTCGTTTTTGTTACAATTACAATCATAGTTAGGGATTGTATGTTCTATGTGTATCTTGTCAGCAAAATGCCTGTATCTTGTTTTTGATGTTTTTGCTTTAAAAATCTTTCTAAAATCCACTCAAAAAGACCTATCGCTTTGTGCAATTTTTCCACCAAAGCTTTAGCCGGCCACCCAATAATATGAATGATTTTTTTGCATTCTAGAAAAAAGCAATAACATAAGCGGTGTCACTTCCATTTCAGCGTAAGAGGTTTTTATTTGACGCACCAATCCGTTCTATCAAACTTATGTAAATGTGATCATTTCTGATTAAATATACTGTTGATTTCCTGCTTCTTTGAGGCTGGT
>NZ_JBHIMK010000065.1:0-10852 GCF_042194085.1 Bartonella sp. MU70NMGDW | reverse complement strand
CACTCCATGTTTGAGCGCTGTTGAAGAGGGGCAATCGGTGTGGTTATTTTACCTATTGAGGTCAATATTTATTGTGGCATGGCTTCAACGCCTAAAACTTCAGGGATAAAATGGCGTAAAAGATTTTCAATACCATGTTTGAGGGTTGCCGTTGAAGAGGGACATCCAGCGCAGGCACCCCGCATATTGAGATAAACAATACCATTCTCAAATCCGCGAAAAGTAATGTCTCCACCATCATTGGCAACTGCTGGGCGGATACGCGTTTCAAGCAGCTCTTTAATGGTTAAGACAATATCAGCATCTTTTTCGTCATAAAATTCTTCGTTAAGGGCATGGGTTTGTGCTTGTATTGTAGCGTTGGTGGTGATCACTGGCTCATTGGATAGAAAATGTTCCATGATTGTGCCTAAAATGACGGGCTTGAGATGTTGCCATTCTCCTTCTTTTTTGCTTACGGTGATAAAATCATAGCCTAAAAAAACACCATTGATATTGGGAATATTAAACAGCTTAGCCGCCAAAGGTGAGTTTTTAGCTGCTTCTTCAGGGTCACGAAATTCTAATACGCCCTCAGAAAGAACCACGCGTCCTGGCAGAAATTTAAGTGTTGCAGGGTTTGGTGTGGTTTCAGTTTGAATAAACATAGACTCTCCTTTTATAATGAAGGATTAGGAAGATCTTACATTGTAGAATATTATATTTTTTAGGCAATAGATCTAATATCGTCATCGGCAAGATTGCTAGGAATAACAATGACAGGAATTGAAAAAGCTGTCCCTTTATTCCCGATTAATTGAACAAGGGGTCCTGGTCCTTCTGTATGTCCACTGGCTGCTAAAACAATTAGTGCAATCCTTTTATCTTCGTCGATCAGTTTGGAAATCTCATCAATTTTTTTTCCTTCACGCACCACTATTTCTGTTTCAAGCGCATGGGTGGTGCGGACTTCACTGGCAATGCCTCCTAATATTTTATGAGCACTTTGCGTTGATTCTGTGCGCATAACGTTGTTTACACCCAGAAAGTGTTGAAATTCCACACTATCAACGACACAAAGTAATACCAATGTTCTATTGGTATTTTGGGCATGCTGTGCGGCAAACGCAACGGCACGCCGACACTCTGGTGTTTCATCAATAATGACTAAGTTCTTTTTCTTGGGTTCTTTTTTCGGATTTTTTGGTTTGGAAATCATGCACTTTCTCTATTTTGTACAAACGATTTTTTTGCTCTCTACAGTTTTTAGTTTTATTATCTTTATGTATCGTGCAAAAATCCAATAATTTCACGAATTTTTTTCATATTTTCTTCTGCGAGCATACTAGCACGTTTAGCGCCATCACGCAAAACAGAGTCGATATAATCACTTTCTTGATGCAGTCGACGTAATTCTTCTGTTATAGGGGCAAGCTTATGGACAGCAAGGTCGGCTAGGGCTGTTTTAAAATGCGAAAATTGTTGACCAGAAAATTCTAAAAGAATCTTTTCTTTGCTGACGTTAGCAAAGGCGGCATAAATACCAAGCAGGTTATCCACTTCTGGTCGTTCTTTTAAAGCGGTCAGGGTATCGGGAAGAGGAGCCGAATCCGTTTTGGCTTTGCGTATTTTTTTTGCGATAAGATCAGCATCATCGGTCAAATTAATGCGTGAAAAATCTGAAGGATCTGATTTTGACATTTTTTTCGTCCCATCGCGCAAAGACATAACGCGTGTGGCTGTTGTTCCAATAAGCGCCTCTGGGAGGGGAAAGAAGCATTGCCTTTTTTCTTCATCCGTTTGCATAGAGATACCAAAATTTAATTCGGCAATACGTTGTGCATAGTCGTTGTTAAATTTTTGTGCAATATCGCGTGTGAGTTCAACATGCTGTTTTTGATCTTCGCCTACTGGAACATGCGTTGCACGATAGACTAAAATATCAGCAGCCATCAAAGTGGGATAGGCAAAAAGCCCGAGGGATGCTTTTTCGCGATCTTTTCCTGCTTTATCTTTAAATTGTGTCATGCGTTGAAGCCAGCCGATACGGGCAACACAATTAAAAATCCAGGCGAGTTCAGCATGTTGAAAAACACGTGATTGGTTAAAAATAATGTGTTTTTGAGGGTCAATACCGCAGGCTAAAAAGGCGGCTGTCACTGTTCTGGTGGATTCGCGTAAAGTAAGGGGATCTGGGTTGACTGTGAGCGCATGCATATCCACAACACAATAGAGGCAGTGATGAGAGTTTTGCAGTTCAACCCAACGCTGAATGGCTCCAAGATAATTGCCAAGATGTAAATGACCACTCGGTTGTACGCCGGAAAAGACAAGTGGTGTGAAGGTATCCATAGGAGTGCTCTTTCTTCAATTAAGGTTATTTGTTTTATTGTTTTTGACAAAGTATAGATATTATGGGCGTTTTTTCAAATTTTTAAGCATGTGAAAAAAGGAATGGGTGTTGAATAAAAAATAGGCACTAAAATAGATCAAGAATATGCCAAGCATGATCCCAACTAAGGTGCTGGCGCGCAATAAAAAGGATGCTTGTGAGGATAAAGGAAAAGACAAAAAACTAAACACATTCAATCCGTAATAGAGGGCCAGTGCACTCAAAAGGGTTGCTATCATGAGACATAGTATTCGCTTTATCAGTTGGAAGTCGTATTTCCAATAACCGCGTTTGATAAGGACACCCCAAAGCAACAGGGCGTTGACCCATCCAGAAGTAATTTCAGCAATAACAATGCCTCGTGCAGATAGAATAGGAAATAATGTTAAGGCGAGACTGATATTGATGAAAACGCAAATACCTGTAAAAATCATCGGTGTTTTGGTATCTTCATGGGCAAAAAAATTAGGAATAAAGACCTTAATGAGAACAAAAGCTGGAAGTCCCAGTCCATAAAGTTCCAGTAATTGTGCAACATGGTGTGTTGATTGACTGGTAAATTGTCCTCGCTCAAAGAGCAAACTGACAATGGGAGTGGAGAGCAGCAAAAAAGCGATGGATGCCGGAAGTGTTAACAATAGCGTTAATTCAATAGAGCGGTTTTGTAAATGGTTGGTTTCTTTGTGCTTTTTGCTTCGCAAAGCGCGTGTTAATTCTGGTAAAAGAACGGTTGCAACGGCAATGGCGATTACGCCTAGAGGCAATTGATAAAGACGATCAGCGTACATCAAAGAAGAGACAGCACCCGATTGACTAGAAGCAATGTTGGTATTAATGAGCAAATTGATTTGTGTGATGCCACCCGTGATAGCCGCTGGGAATGCTAAAGTTAATAGCTTGCGAACATTAGGACTTAAATGGGGCCAGCGGAAGGATATTTTCATTCCACTTTGACGCAAAGCAAGGGCAATTAAGGTGAGTTGAAGAAGCCCTGCTGCCAATACACCCCAAGAGAGATTTAAGCCAATATGCCAAGCGTCAAGTTTATAAATCCAAGCATAGGCAAGCACACCAATCAGAATAATGTTTAAAAAGAGTGGGGCAATGGCGGCAATAAAATAGCGTCGCAGAGCATTAAGCATGCCTCCCATCATGGCAGCAAGCGACATGCAGGTTAAATAGGGAAACATGATCGCAGTAAAGTGAATTGTAGCGTTAAATTTTGTCGCATCTTCGGTAAAACCTGGGGCAATAATGGTTCGTACCAGAAAAGGCATACTCAGTTCCATCGCAATCGTTAACAGTAAGAGCAGCGAAAAGAGAACGCCAAAGACTTCTTCTGCAAATTTGCATGCCGTTTCTTGACCATCTTCAGTGATTTTTTTTGCAAAAAGAGGAATGAAAGCAGCGTTAAAGGCACCTTCAGCAAAAAAACGACGAAATGTGTTGGGAAAACGAAAAGCAGCGTTAAAGGCATCAGAAACAGGACCGGTCCCTAGCGCTGCTGCCATAAGCATTTCGCGTACGAAGCCAAAAATACGGCTCATAAGGGTTCCGGAAGCAACTGTTGCAATTTTTTTTATCAATGTCATAAAGATATATCGGTTTTGTTGTAAAAGAGAAGCGATGACAGGAGAAATAAACCGTTTTAAATCGTAAAAATCTGATCTGTATCCCAATCAAGGATACTTTTTATAAGCGTTGTACGACGGTGTTTATCTTTCTGTCAACAATGGTGCTTGAAGACTTTTTTATGCTCCTTGTTTACTGTTGCATTACAATTTTTATTTTGCCATAAAATAATTAAAATTTCTTTTCAAACTGAAATATGGGAGCGATATCATAACAGTTTGAAGGGACATATGGGGATCTATAATGATAATTTCTCTTTATGGTGTGATGTCGTGAATAGTACAACCCAATACCCGTTCTGTTTTACGTGAGGGGCGTGACCCTATTAAAGAACGCAAATAAAATAAAAGCGTGAAGCAATGCGCAATCTTCATTATTTATCCATTATTTAAAAGACAGTACTTTAGATGTTTTTAAAAGTCGTAAGGCTGAGCTAAAAGGTGATGGCAAAGCTCGTGATTGGTTTTTACTTTTACAGCTTTATATTCTCCCCAAATTAGGCTGCCTTCCCGTTTTAGAGATTACATAAACAAAAGGATAGGAAGACATGATCTTTCAACAGCGTTTTGTCTGTTTTTAGCACGACAGGCAATGAAAGTGATTAATTATCATTTTCAAAAATGATTGATCCTTTCATTTTTCCTGTTCAGGTTTCTTTTCACAGTTAATGAGGATAAAATCTGAGGAAATAAGATAAATTTGTTCTCTCATGGTTTCCATTCTCGTTGAGGTGCGATTGATTTGCCAATGAAAGCAGGCGGGTAGAGGCTATCACTTTTACCAGAGAGGGAAAAAAAGTTAAAGTTTATGAACCCTTTAGATATTCATTGCCATTGCTTTTGTGTGCTTTGTTTTGTG
Organism: Bartonella sp. MU70NMGDW; assembly: GCF_042194085.1. Classification (NCBI taxonomy): domain Bacteria; kingdom Pseudomonadati; phylum Pseudomonadota; class Alphaproteobacteria; order Hyphomicrobiales; family Bartonellaceae; genus Bartonella; species Bartonella sp. MU70NMGDW. Next base: position 5,991 of record NZ_JBHIMK010000065.1, on the reverse strand, counting down.
AGGTTGAATATTTTCTTGTCTTTTAGGACTCTGATTGACGGTTTCTGTCATTTTTTGCACTTTAATTGTTTCGTTACTAAGAGTGTTGGAACATTTTTTTTCATTATTTTTCTTTATAGATTGATGCTGGTTTGGTGCTAGGCGCTCATCGAATTTATGGTTATAAAAATACATGGGTTGTATATGCTGTTCTATCTCTTTTATTTGCTTGACTATTTCCATAATCTCTTTTGCTTTAACGGTTGATGTGCCAAGACTCTTCGCAAGTCTTTCAGGATTATTTTCCTTTATAGCTTCATGCTCGCTTGAGGATAAGCGCTCATTGATTTTTTTGAGATAAGTCCTTATCTCCCCCCTTAATTCAGGAGAGTTTGATAAGGTTTCTTGCTGTTGTGCTTTTGACAAGGAAAAGAGATTTTTCATCCAAGCCTCAGGAAATTTTACCGACTGTTCACACCGCTTTTGTTTTACATGATGGGTATGGAGAATGTCTCTTTCTGTTTGTTTAAAAATATTGATATAACGATCAATGGCTCTACAGAGGGGCAAAATATTTGCTTCAGCATGCGCGCGCGTTGTTTTTTATGCCAAATACATTGCTACCAGAAAGTTTAGAAATAGATTGAGGGGAGGTGGCAATTTGATAGGTGAGCTGTTCTCCTTCAGTATGATTTTCATGGATCATCTCAATTCTTTCCCAAAAATATGACGATTGCCATAAATGATTTGGCACAAAGTTTCGATTTCTTTTCTTCTTGCTTGAATGGATGCGTTGTTTTTTATCCTTGTGGTAATTTCATTGTTGGTAAGGGGGCTATTGTTTCTGCGGGGATAAGCACTTCTTGCTGGTTTTGAACTTTTGGTGCTGTAAAGGAGAGGGCGTCACCGATTTTTAATGTCTGTATTTGCTCTGGGGTGAGATCTTTTTTATTTCCCAAGATGAAAATCCCGTTGGCATCAAGCATGAAGCCATTGGGTCCACTGCCTCTGTAGAAGCCTTTATAGGTATGACCTTCTTTCGCTGTTGTAATAAGATGATGATGAATATTTTCAAACCCAAGATGTTTCATATTGTCCATAAATTCTTTTAAAATAAGTATTTTTTTTGGATTTGAGATATCCTCAAGCAGATGTTTTATCTCTTCCTTATCATTATGTTTTAGCGATGCAATGCTGGCAAGATTCATGTGTTTTTCTGTTACAAGAGAAAAGTCGAGTGTGTGGACAGCAACTTGCCCAAGTTTTTCAAAAAACATTCGTTGTGTGCGTCCATTACCTTCTCTGAAGGGATGCGTATAGTTGAGCTGTATTAACATTTCAGTGACATGTTCAACAAATGTTTCGCGGGTTAAGCCTTTTAAACTATTCGTTTCAGAAAGTATTTTATCTAAATTTTCTAGTCCCTCTTGTATCTGTTTTGCTGTGGCAAAAAATACCAGCTTTTTTCATCATTGGCATATAAGCAACGGTAACATCTTAAAATGTAAATGGTTTTTCCCGTGTTTGTCCGGCCCATTCAAAAGTATTTTTAAATAGGGTGTGATGAATAATTGGAGATATGTGGAAGTTAGTTTTTGCGGTGACGCTTCTTGGCGTAGATGAATGATTGCTTTTGTTGTATCATGGGCACATTGCACTTTTAATTTTTTATAGTCTTTTATTCCATATTTATTTTTTAAAGTGATACTATTAGGGCAAAAGAAATTACGGTACATTGTCTTATTTTCTTCGGTTTCAGGCGATGAGGATAATTTCTCCTGTAAGGTGAGAGGGACGGTGTCCGTTTTTTTTGTACTAGTGTCCCAGTATGCCGTTGCTTGTTTTGGGGGCTGTTTTGTTCTTTCTTGATGATCAGAGCGTTTTTCCTTTGTCATTTGGACAGATGTTGGATTATTTGTCGCTGTATTGCTGGTCTGTAAAATGTTTTTTTGGAAATCTTTTTGCATTTGCCTCATGGAGGAAGCAGATTGAGCAATTGGTTTGGTCATTTGTTCTTGCAAACTTTGGGACATAACTTCAATGCTGTCATGTAAAGCATGAGGGGCAATCCATGGTGAAAAATGAGCTTTTTCTTTGTTTGAATGGATGCGTTGTCTTTGCTCTTTTTAGTTATTTCATCGTTTGTAAGAACGGCTCTTTTTTTCTGGAAGCAATGTTTTTTGCTGGGTTTTGAGTTTTGGGCGCTGTAAAGGAGAGGGCGTCACCGATTTTTAATGTCTGTATTTGCTCTGGGGTGAGATCTTTTTTATTTCCCAAGATGAAAATCCCATTGGCATCAAGCATGAAGCCATTGGGTCCACTGGGTCCACTGCCTCTGTAGGTACCATGATAGGTTTCTCCTTCTTTTGCGACGACAGCGAGATAATAATTTTTTTCATCCAATCCAAGATTTCTTATAGATTTGGTAAATTCTTGTAAAATGAGCAATTTTTCTGGATTTGAGATATCCTCAAGCAGATGCTTCATAGGCTCTGGATCGCTATGTTCCATGGCAGCAGCGCGGACAAAGTCTTTACGTTTTTTGCTCACAAGAGAAAAGTCTAGCTCATGTCCTGCTGCTTGAGCGAGTTTTTCAACAAACAGTCTCTTTGTGCGCCTATTGCCCTCTCTGAAAGGGTGCAAGTGGTGCAAATCTATCATTATTCCAGCTGCTTGTTCAACGAATTCTTCGCGAGTTAAGCCTTGTAAATTATTCTTTTCAGCAAGCGTTTTATCTAACTTTTCTAGTCCCTCCTGTATTTTTCTGCCAATCGCAAAAGGTTTTGTAAATTCTTTTCTTTTCAAAATGGGCATAGAAGCAACAGTACCATCTTCAAATGTAAATGGTTTTTCGCGTGTTTGTCCGGCCCATTCAAATGCACGGGAAAAGAGGCGTTGATGAAGATATTTTAGATAGGAGGAATTAAACTGCTCAGGTAGAGGTTCTTGGCGCAGTTTTATCATTTCTTTTTTTACATCATCACAACATTGTTCCTTTAATATTTCTTGCTCTTTGATGCGGTATTTATTTTTAAGCACTTTGCTATTGGGATAAAAGAAATTCTGCGATGCTTCATTGATTTGCTTAGAAATGGCTGCACTAATTGCAGGTTGTTGTTCTTGCAACTCTTCGTGTGTGGAAGAGGCACAATGTTTAGTGTTTTCTTTCATGTATATTTCCTTTCAAAGGATAACATTATTTTTTGAAAGCTTTTTTACATTTTTTGCCTTTTATTATTTTCATAGCGTTTTCTTCAAAGAAGAGTGCCCATTTTAATGATTGAAAAAAATTGACCTTATTCGCATGGAAAAAAGTTAAAGTGTGTAATTTTTATGAAGTATTATCGTGAAATTTTATCAATGAATTCTGTAAAATAATGGGGTGTCTTATTCAAAGTCTGCTGTATTTCATACACCGTCTTTGATGCAATCTTGCAAGGTAATTGCACCAAAGTTTTGTATGAAAAGCCAACAATTAGAAGATTTATCACGACAAAGCTATTGCTTTTGATGTTTCGGCTCTGCGCGGTCGAACGTGCAGTTGGTCTTCTTGTCTAGAAGTTTCTGCAACCTCTTGATGCTGCTTTGCTGTTGCGCGTTCAGGTAACTTCGGGGGCTGCGATAAGTTTTGCTGCTTTTGCAATTTTTTATCGGGATCGTTAAGCGGTTGATGATGTTTTTGTTGTTCTGCCTGATGGTTTTGTACAATGGTTTCTCTTAACTGTTTTACAGTTTCAGCATAATCCTTAATGACGGTACACAGGGTAGAAAGATTTTCTTCAGCGGCTTTGCGTGCTCCATTTTTTATGCCAAGGACTTGCTTACCAGCAAGCGGAGCAAAAGATCTAGAAGGGTTTTCAATTTGAAATACAAGCTCTTCTCCTATCTCTGGAATTTTTTGCATATCTTCTATTCTATATTGCAAAATAAATGGATCATTATAAACAATTTCGCACCAATATTCGATCTCTCTTTGTCCATATCGAACCGATGGATCTTGTTGAACTCTGCGGGCAATTTCCTGATTTGAGAGAGGCTCTATTTTCTTTTCTGAATTGAGCGGATTTTGTAAATGTTGATTTATTGGCTCTTCCTCTTGTGTTTGTCGCTGGTGTTGTTGTTCCGTGTGAGAAGCGTGTGAAATCTTTTCACTTTTTGTATATTTTGAAGTATACACATAATCGTTAATGGCAGTACGTAGGGTAGGAAGATTTTCTTCAGCTTTTCTGCGCGCATGATTTTTTATGCCAAGAACTTTTCTACCAGCAAGCTTAGAAATAGACTTAGGCCGTTCTGTAATATCCCATAAGAGCTGTTCTCCCATATCGGGGTTTTCTTTGATTGCTTCTATTCTTTCTTCTAAAATAAGCTTGTTGCCATAAACCTTTTCGCAAAAAAATCGTATTTCTTCTTGATATGCTATGAGCAATAGCTCTCTTTCCATTGTATTAATAGATTTTTTTTGTCCGTGAGACGGTTTTGGCTGTTCAATTGCTGTGTGTGGAGAGGCAGGTTTTGGGATGACAGCATCGCTTTGTTTTCTGTTTTCCATACGGTGTGGTTTTCGTGAAGGAGGTACTGCATATGTTCCACTATCTTGTGATGATGAACTACTTTGTTGCCGGACTTTCATATGTGATGGTGTTTTGGGTCTAACACTTGGGTAGAGTGTTTCAGGATTCTCGATTTTTGCACCGTTTTGCACTCTGTCTCTCATGCGTGGAGGAGGGGGCGGAGCTACTTTTGTCTGTAGGGAGGGGGACTCTTGAACTGCTGGTTTGTTTTGTTGCCTATCTTTTGCACGTGGAGGTCTTTGTGGTGCTGCTTTTGTGTGCGGAGAGGAGTTTTCTTGGATTTTTGAGCTGGGGATTGTTGTGCCTGTTTGTGTTTTTTCTCTCATGCGTGGAGGAAGGGGCGGAGCCACTTTTGTCTGTAGGGAGGGGGACTCTTGAACTGTTGGTTTGTTTTGTTGCCTATCTTTTGCACGTGGAGGTCTTTGTGGTGCTGCTTTTGTGTGCGGAGAGGAGTTTTTTTGTGGAGGAGGCGTCTCTTGGTTTTTGGTGCTAGGAGGTATTGTGCTGGTTTGCACTGGGTTTTTCATGCGTGGGGGGGGCGGTGGAGCAACCTTTGGGTGGTGTGATAAATTTTCTGGGTGTTTTTGTACAGTTGGTTTTGGCAAACTTTGAGAAACTTGGGGAGGGGGGGTTCTGGTGGGGGATTGTTCAGTCTGTTGTTGAAATTTTTCCATCATTTCGGTGATAAAAGGGGAAGGATTTCTTTTTTTCATACATGTTCCTTTCAAACTCTTCCAATATTGTTTTTAAATACTATTTAAAAATATACGTTGGCTTTTATTCTGTTTTATGCTTTTTCACTTGCTTTTGTGAGAGAGGATATAAAACTGAATGGTTTCACAAGAATCAGTTCTCTTGGCGCAAATGACCTTTGCCATGTGTTGCGCCAAGATGTTGAATTCAGTGTGAAAACTTATGTCTGTTTAGCTGGCAAAAGCCATTGCTTTTGGTATCGCAGTTTTGCGAGGACGAATATCTGTTTCTCTTTGTTGAGTAGAGGTTGTTGCTTTTTCATGAGTTACTGTTGAATGCTCAGTGCGTTCAACAGATTGTGATAAGCGTTGTTGTTGATGCAAATCTTGCGCCTGTTCAGAAGATGGTTCATGGCGCTTTTGTTTTGCCTGTTCGGTTTGCAAAATGCTCTCTCTTACTTGTGTTACAGCCGTTGCATAATTGTCAGTGGCGTCAATTAAGTGAGAAAGACCAGCTTCAGCATGTCTGCGTGCTTGATTTTTAAAGCCAAAAAGACTGATACCAGCGTACTTGTGAAAAGATTGAGGATTTCCGACAAGTTGCTGTGCAAGTGTTTCTATCGTTTCAGGGCTTTGAAAAAGTGTTTCCACTTGTGATTGCAAAATGTTTGCGTTACCAAAAACAACTTCGCACCAATATTTGATCTGGGCATAGTGCCTTTTGACTTTTGAATGTTGTTGAATTT
>NZ_JBHIMK010000064.1:7731-10955 GCF_042194085.1 Bartonella sp. MU70NMGDW | reverse complement strand
CGTGAATGTCGAGAAATATGGCATGAAAAGATATTTCAAGCGATGCCTCAAATAAAGCTTGTTCTTGCTATTGGCAGTTATGCGCAAAAGTGGCATATTACAGAATTAAAACATAAAACTGTTTCAGCAACCGTTAGTGATTGGAGAAATATTCTTTCCATCCCCCAACCTCAAGGCTATAATGTTATGCCTTTGCCTCATCCATCATGGCGAAATACTTCTTGGTTACAGAAAAATCCATGGTTTAACGATGAGCTTATTGTATATCTGCGTCGTTTAGTACGTAAATTTTTATAAATTAAAATACTGAGAAAAAATATGGATCGTCTTGACCGAAAAATTTTACATCTTTTGCAAGAAAATGCGACACTTTCTGTTGCTGATATTGCTAAAAAAGTGGGACTTTCGACCACTCCTTGTTGGCGTAGAATTCAAAAGCTTGAAGAAGATGGCGTCATTCAGCGTCGTGTTGCCGTTCTTTCTCCAGAAAAAGTGAATGCGCATGTCACTGTTTTTGTGTCTATTCGCACAAACACACATAGTCATGAATGGTTTAAGCGTTTTTCAAAAATTGTACAAGAATTCCGTGAAGTCATTGAATTTTATAGAATGAGTGGAGATATTGACTATTTATTGCGTGTTGTTGTGCCCAACATTGAAGCTTATGATCTTTTTTATAAAAAATTAATTTCTAAAATTGACATCCGTGATGTCTCATCTTCTTTCGCAATGGAACAGATTAAATATACAACGGAACTTCCACTTAATTATATTAAATTACATGACAAGACGCATGAACAAAACTCTTAAGAGTTTTTTTATATCGTCTCATTATCTTTTAGGCATTCAAACTTTCGTGTTAAAAAACCACCATTTGTGCATGTGTTAAAACAGCAGCTTTGACAATACCAGCTGCCATAGCTGCTCCTGTCCCTTCACCAAGACTCATCCCAAAATCCAGAAGTGGTTCTTTGCCAATTTTTTTTAAAAGTTCACGATGAGCTGTCTCAGAAGAAACATGTCCAACAAGGGTATGATCAAGAGCTTTTGGATGCATTTTATAAAGGACCGCTGCTGCTGCTGTTGCCACAAAACCGTCTAAAATAACGGGTATTTTTTCTATTCTTGCTGCTAAAATAGCACCAACCATAGCAGCAATTTCACGTCCTCCTAAGCGACGCATTATCTCAAAAGGATCATTAAAATAATCCTTATGCAAAGAAATGGCTGTCTTAACCGCTGCAATTTTACGCTGATAAAAATCACCTTCTGATTCCATACCATTTCCTGTCCATTCTTCCACTTCTCCTCCAAACAATGCTAAGCATAAAGCTGAAGCTATTGTGGTGTTTCCAATTCCCATTTCTCCAATACATAAAAGATCTGTTCCACCCGCAATGGATTCCATTCCAAATGCCATTGTAGCAGCCGCACTCCGCTCATCCATTGCGGCATCCTTCGTAATATTCATTGTTGGATATTCCAATGCTAAATCAAATATTTTTAATCCAAGATCATAAGCAATACAAATTTGATTGATAGCAGCCCCACCAGATGCAAAATTCTGCACCATCTTTTGTGTCATAGATTGTGGAAATGGTGTAACATTTTCTTCTACTATACCATGGTTTCCAGAAAAAATAGCAACCAAAGGTCGCGTTACGATAGGTTTTTCTGTCCCCCTCCATCCCGCATACCAAACAGCAATATCTCCCAGTTTTCCCAATGTTCCTTGCTCTTTTGTTAAGTTTTTTTGCCGTTTTCTTGCCAAAATTATAGAAAACTCATCAGCCACAGGTAAATTTGTAAGCAAAGCACGAAAATCATCAAATGGACTAGCGGTCATAAGGATACCTTTTAAAATCTACAATGTTTATGAAAATCACGTCATATATACAGGATATGAATAATTTATTGTTTTTTTAAACAGTGCTTTAAAAACATTAAATATTATGAAAGCAATGATTTCTATATTCTATTTTCTAATCAAATAGCAAACATGAAAGATTTAAAATATTATCAATATGTTATTACTATTTTTACAGTATGCTCTTAATCTATTTCTCTATTAAATAGGAGCAATTAACATGTTGTTTAATATATAAATTCTAACATTCCTTCTATAACAAAAGTTGCAAACTTTCAAAAACTTATAAAATCAAAAGGATCAAAATGATCATAAAGAAATCAAAACACAAAGGATCTCAACTTTAACATATGTTAATTGTCAGGCTGTTATTAAATGAGAGCACAAAAAGCTTCTTTTAAAATACATATACCTGCATTTGGTTTTGTCGCATCATTTGATAATATTTGCCTCCATCGACGTGCCCCACCCCGCCCATGAAATAAACCAATCATGTGACGAGTCACATGAGAAAGCCGCCCCCCCGATGCAATATGTCGAGCAGCATAATCACACATAACCTCAATAAGATCACTCTCACTCAGATTATTTTGCGCCTCATCATAGAGTTCAAAATCAATATGTTTTAACAAAGCTGGATCATGATAAACTTGGCGACCAAGCATGGCAGCATCACAGAAAGTTAAGTGTTCTTTGATCTCATCAATCGATTTAATTCCACCATTTATCCCAATGAATTTATGAGGATATTTACGTTTTAATCTATAAACCCTTTCATAATTAAGGGGCGGAATATTGCGATTTTCTTTCGGACTCAATCCTTGCAGCCATGCCTTGCGTGCATGTATCCAGAGCGCATCACATCCAGCATTCCAAACCTGATTAGCCAAAAGATCTAACGCCAACTCTTCATCTTGTTCGTCCACTCCAATCCGACATTTGACAGTTACTGGTATAGTAACTTCTCGTTTCATCGCTTCCACGGCATTTGCCACAATGTCTGGATGTCGCATCAAACAAGCCCCAAAGACACCTGCTTGAACACGATTTGATGGACAACCGACATTGAGATTTATTTCGTTGTAGCCAAAATCTTCAGCAATTCTTGCAGCTTCTGCTAACTTTTTCGGATCCGCCCCCCCTAATTGTAATGCAACTGGACATTCTTTATCGCTAAAAGCCAACAATTGTTCGCGAACACCATGAATGACAGAATCTGCTACCATCATTTCCGTATAAAGGAGTGCTTTTTTCGTTAAAAGACGATAAAAAAACCTGCAATGTCGGTCTGTCCAATCCAACATTGGTGCTACTGCAAATTTTACAGGCGATGGAAGGTTGTAAAATATCATGAGGG
>NZ_JBHIMK010000064.1:0-7631 GCF_042194085.1 Bartonella sp. MU70NMGDW | reverse complement strand
ATGTCGGTCTGTCCAATCCAACATTGGTGCTACTGCAAATTTTACAGGCGATGGAAGGTTGTAAAATATCATGAGGGTATTACTCTCATATCCCTATAGCTCTCTCTTTATACATAGAAAAATACTTACTTTTAGTTTACGGAAAATTTTATTCTCTTACACTATCATGAGTATAATAACAGCCCATTATCTTCAATTGTTATAAAAGTTTACTACAATCAATCATGATAAAACACAATATGGCATTTCTCATAGATTATCGTTCAGGTATATAAACATGAAAAAAATTTTCACTATAATATAAAAAACTCATTTACAAGTTCTTCTTACGCTCATCAAGCCTCTATCCTTACATGATTTAGCACAGCGTTTAAGATAATAAACGATAAACTAAAACATTGTACAATTTTTCATAATAGATTTAATTTTCTTTAGATTTTTTTAAATTATTGTGCAAATAAACGCTACAGAAGATGCTTTTATCTTCTCCTCAAGAAAGAACAAAAATCCTTATTTTACACGCATATAATTATAAATCATTTTTTCTCAATGAGTAATTCTTGATAACATTCTTGGATTTCACTTTATAAGATAGATAAATTTTATCCTAAATATTCTATCTAATTTGCCATTTTATGATTCTTGCAAAAAAAAACTAAAATTAGGGTATAGACAATCATTGTCTTTTTAAGATGTATGACTGACACCAGTATTTCTTGAAGAAAATATTTTACAATATTGCAGATAAAATCTGTAAAATGAAATGATCATAAAGGTTATTCAGTCTCTTGTTGGCTTTGCATATAGGAAGAAAGAGTATCAACCTCTTGTTCATTAAATAGGAGACCAAGTTTCGAACGACGCCATAACACATCTTCACATGCTTTAGCCCATTCTTTTTCCATCAACCATTTTACTTCTACTTCATAAAGCCCATGTCCAAAATTTTTTCCTCTATTTTCCTTACCATGTGCAAATATCACTAATGCTTCCGTACCATAGGAGCGTGCAAGTCTGCGATGTGTAAAAGCATCTAAATCTGGCATCAAAAGAGCAATCTTATTTTCGATTATATCTAATTGATTATAGGGAAAATCGCCCCCTGGAAGTACTGTCTTAGCCGTCCATGATGCTCCCTTTTTACCAAGCGCTTTTTCAACAAATTTCATCGCATCTTCAGCCAACTTACGATAAGTTGTAATCTTTCCACCATAAAGATTAAGAATCTTTGGTGTTGTTCCTGTTCCCATTTCTTTTAAAACATAATCGCGCGTAATTTCTTGTGCTTTTGAAGCTCCATCATCATAGAGTGGACGAACTCCAGAGTAAGACCAGACAATTGTTTCAGGCAATACTGGTTGTATGAAATATTCACTAGCTGCTGCACAAATGTAATCAATTTCTGTATCAGTAATATGAACGTCAGCCGGATCTCCTTGATAATTACAATCTGTTGTTCCAAGCAAGGTAAATTCTTCTTGATACGGAATAGCAAATATAATACGCCCATCACCATTTTGAAAAATATAAGCACGATCATGAGTATAAAGCTTGGGAACCAAAATATGAGAACCTCTAACAAGTCGTACTGGTGGATGTTCATTATAGTCTAATATGCTTGCCAAAACATGATCAATCCAAGGTCCTGTCATATTCGCGACATAAGAAGCTGTGACACTATATTTTTTGCTACTTAACTTGTCTTGAAGAACGATACGCCATTTATTGTCTTCTTTTTTTAAAGAGAGAACTTCTGTTCGTACTTTTATATCAGCGCCCCATTTTTCTGCATCACGAGCATTGCCAATAACTAAACGCGCATCATCTACTCTTGCATCAGAATATTCAAAACCTCTCTGATATTCTTTCTTCAGTGTAGAGCGAAATTTTTTTGAAAAATTAATTGTTTTACTGCGCCATAATTTCTGATTCCAATTCCCTAAATAATCATAAATAAAAAGTCCAAAACGCAACATCCAAGCAGGGCGCAATTCTTTATGATAAGGAAGAAGAAAACGCAAAGGACGCACAATATGTGGAGCCATACGTAAAATGATCTCGCGTTCTTTCAATGCTTCACGAACAAGCTTGAACTCATAATGTTCAAGATAACGAAGCCCGCCATGAATAAGCTTTGTTGACGCACTTGAGGTCCCAGATGCAAGATCGTTCATTTCAGCCAATCCCACTTTAAATCCGCGTCCTGCTGCATCCCTTGCCAATCCACACCCGTTTATCCCTCCCCCAATGATAAACAGTTCATAATGTGTTGTGGTTTTCATAATTTCACTTTTCATTATTTAAGTTTGTTTCTCAGTACTCAATAAAGCAATAGGAAAAAATAATACAAGGGTTCTTCATTGTATTATCAACGTACTTTTTCCTAAAATAAACACGCACAAAAAGCTTTTGATACCCTTATACATCAAAACAACATTTGACAAATTAAAGAGAATTTTTTTATCTTTTACAAAAAATATCCTTGCCAAGCCAAGGTTCATCATATGAAGTCTTTTTAGAGAAAAATTGATGTTTTTTCTCACTCTTAAATACACACTATAGCTAAATGCTTTATTGCACATAGATAACGCTTTTCATATAGTTCACTCAATGACACACTAGGAAATGTGAAGGTACACAGATGACTCATCACTCTCAAAATTCGAAAATAACACCTCTTTCAAAAATTTTAGTCCCAGTTATGTCGAGTATTTTAATCTTTTCACCTTCTTTATCAAACGCAACATCACACTCAAAAACAGAAAATCATTTAAGCTTAGAAAAGCTTAAAACACAACTTTTGGAAGATTCTAGCTTTTTATCTAAGCTTAAAGAAAAAATGATACCACATACTGATTCTCATCATATTCAACAAATTGTCAGAGAGTACCTTCTTACTCATCCAGAAATTCTGATTGAAATGCAGCTTATTCTTCAAGATAAGCTGGAAAAACAGAATGAATACGAAAACAAAATACAAACTTCTGTCATCCATTTATTAGAAAAAGAAATTTTTCATTCTCCTCATGACGCCATTTTGGGAAACCCAAATGGTAAAAAAGTGCTTGTCAATTTTTTTGATTACAACTGTGGGTATTGTAAAAGTTCCTATTCACATATAGAAGACTTGATAAAAGAATATCCAGATTTAAAGGTTATTATTAAGGATTTACCAATTTTAAGCTCTGATTCTATGGCAGCCCATACTGTTGCCTACGCATTTCGAAAACAATTTCCAGAGAAATATCCTCAGTTTCACAAAACGCTTTTAATGTATCAGGGTCGCGCAAATGAAGCTAAAGCTATTAAAATAGCTGTTTCATTAGGAGCAGATGAAAAAAAACTACATAATGCAATAAAAGATCCCACTCTACAAAACGCTTTTAAAGAAAATATCCAAATTGCCTCTAAACTTCATATTACGGGAACACCTTCTTACATCATTGGTAATAAAATATTCATTGGCGCAGCCAGACAAGATACTCTAAAACAAGCGATAGACAATACACGGTGAATACCTAATTAGTTTTAGGAAGAATACTATAAGTGAGGTAATTTTATGCTTTCTCTTTTTTGATAACAGGCTTATAAGTGCAATTTTGCGTAAAGCAGATACGAGTTTTAAATTGCAAAGTATAATGATTTAAAGGAAATAAAAATCTTTAAAGCCTCAAAAGATGTCATCCCTAATCTAGAGATATTCGGTCATAAAATGAGATAATGACGATCTTCATTGATCAAGGAGTTAGAAATAAAATGGCAACAAAAAAAATGGATTCGGCAAAAACCGCAATTGATACGAAAATTATTCGTGATCTTGCTGAAATTTTGAATGATACCAATTTAACGAACATTGAAGTTGAACAAGGGGAGCTTCGTATTTGTGTCTCACGCCAAAATACCCTAACTTCTTCTGAGCAAGCAATCTATGCTCCTGTTTCTACTCCTACTTTTTCTGTAACATCTTCTCCAGTCCCAACAACTGAATCTCCTATACAATCTATCCAAGAAGATAAATCAAAAAACACAATAACCTCTCCGATGGTTGGAACAGCTTATCTTGCACCTTCACCAGGTGCACAACCTTTTGTAGAAGTAGGACAAAATGTTTCTGAAGGAGAGACATTACTTATTATTGAAGCCATGAAAACAATGAATCAAATTTCATCACCACGCTCAGGCACGGTAACCACTGTTCTTGTCAAAGATGGCCAACCTGTTGAATTTGGTGAACCACTTATTATTGTTGAATAAAGCGAGGGGCAACCATGATTCGAAAAATCCTCATTGCTAATCGGGGAGAAATTGCTCTTCGCGTTTTACGTGCATGTAAAGAACTTGGCATAAAAACCGTGGCTGTTCACTCTACCGCTGATGCAGATGCAATGCATGTTCGTCTTGCTGACGAAAGTGTTTGTATTGGCCCTCCTCCCGCTCGCGATTCTTATTTGAGTATTCAGCAAATTATTGCTGCTTGTGAAATTACAGGAGCTGATGCTGTTCATCCAGGTTATGGCTTTCTTTCTGAAAATGCAAAATTTGCAGATGTTCTAGAAGCCCATGATATTACATTCATCGGTCCAACAGCTACTCATATCCGAATCATGGGCGATAAAATCGAAGCAAAGAAAACCGCCAAAAAACTTGGTATTCCTGTAGTTCCCGGTTCAGATGGAGCAGTCACTGAAGAATCTGATGCTTTACGCACCGCTCGTGAAATTGGTTATCCCGTTATTATCAAAGCTTCTGCCGGTGGTGGCGGACGTGGTATGAAAGTCGTTCATTCTGAACAAGAATTTTCTATAGCTCTCAAAACAACGCGTTCAGAAGCGAAAGCTGCTTTTGGTGATGACGCTGTTTACATAGAGAAATATTTAGAAAAACCCCGTCATATCGAAATTCAAGTCATAGGTGATGGTGCGGGAAATGCTATTCATTTAGGAGAACGCGATTGTTCACTGCAACGACGGCATCAAAAAGTATGGGAAGAAGCTACATCACCTGCACTTAGTGAAACTGAACGAAAAAAAATTGGTAGTATTGTTGCAAATGCCTGTGCCCAACTTGGATATCGTGGAGCTGGTACTATTGAATTTCTTTATGAAAATGGCGAATTTTATTTTATCGAAATGAATACGCGTTTACAAGTCGAACATCCTGTAACTGAAGCAATTACAGGTATAGATTTAGTCCATGAACAAATCCATATTGCATCAGGCTGCAAGCTTTCAGTGACACAAGATGATGTCTGTTTTTCTGGTCATGCCATTGAATGCCGTATTAATGCAGAAGATCCTATTAACTTTACGCCATCACCTGGAACCATTACACATTTTCATACACCTGGAGGTTTAGGGATTCGTGTTGATTCAGGTGCTTATTCAGGTTACCGTATCCCTCCTTATTATGATAGTATGATTGGAAAACTGATTGTTCATGGGCGTACCCGTTTAGAATGTATGATGCGTTTACGGCGTGCTTTAGATGAATTTGTCGTGGATGGAATAAAAACTACACTACCTCTTTTTCGCGATCTTATTAATAATCAAGATGTTGCTGATGGTAATTATAATATTCACTGGCTAGAAAAATACCTTTCTCATCAATCAAAGTCTTCAGATTCGTAATTCGATAGCAAAATGTTGATATCTTATAAAAGAGTCTATAAGATATCAACATAAGGATAATTCCAATCTTGCTGTAAAAAGTGGTAAAAGAGGAAATAAGTTGGTTATTTTTTATTTGTTATATAGTTTTCTTTTAATATGTACAAAATTTGATAATTTTCTGTTTTCCTTTTTGTGAGTTTGTGCTAACTCCTACATGGTTACGCCCTTATAGCTCAGTTGGTAGAGCACCTGATTTGTAATCAGGGGGTCGGGAGTTCGAGTCTCTCTGGGGGCACCATTTTACATCTTCAACATATTGAAATATATAGATTTTTTCTTTAAATAGCCATTTTCAGATCACCTTTTAGACCACCTTCTACAGTTTATATAATTTTACCTAATTTGTTCTTATTTGCTCCTTATTTTTCTTTGGAGTGAAGGCTAAGATCTCTTTTTTTCTCCATCTCACTGCTCTCCCTAGCTTATATGGCTCCGGAAACAACCCCTGAAGCACCCAATTGCGAATCGTTGTTGTGGATACACTAAAAAGCTGTGCACACTCACGTGTCGTTACATATCTATCTCCATCATCAAATATCATCTCATTACCTTTCTCTTTTTTATGTTAATTAAATGGGTGGGGGGCTGGAAGGCATGTGAAGCACTCCAACTTTTAAAAATCTGCAAGTTTATTTTTTAGATGTGTTCAATTTCATATTTCCAATCAGGCAATTGAGTAAGAGCTAATGCGAGTTGTCCTCTATGGCACATGCATACATTGGCTTCAAAACAGGTGATTGCAACACGCTTTTTATTTAAAAAAATTTGATATAATTTATTTATTGCACAAGAATTATTCTTGAGAGTTGTATTTTGATAATCTTCAAAAAGGCGGTCATAATCTTTTTGTGTTTTCAGATTTCTTCGTTTTTCAGAAGCAATTCCAAGTTCAGGCATATGCATATATTCAATATCAATATTGCTTACAGCTTTCTCTAATTGTCTTTTCGAAAATCCGTGTTTTCTACTTATTGGATTTTTACGAACATCACATAAAGTTTTGATATTGTTTTCTATGAGACTCTTAAGATAATTCTCAAGGGACTTACCTTCATAGCCAATGGTAAAAAAACAAAATTCCTCAACTTTAGCAGGCTGTATGATAATATGTTTGGTGTTACACACGTTTAATTTCCTTAGTAAATGGGTGGGGGTGCTTAAGCAAGAGGAGAAGGAGAGAGCACCCCCATAGGTTTAAGCAGCTTTTGCCAAAATCTTTTGCATCTCTTTTTCTATTTCCCCTAAAAAGATTTCGACCGCTTTATTGATCTCTTCAATGTGTTTCTCATCACGGTTGACGCGTTTGACTTTCATTCTCAAACCAGTAGATTTGCCTACAAAATTTGGATTATAGCTCATGAAATCACACCATTTGCGTCCTGTGCATGCCATTTGGAATTGCATTTGTGCGTGATATTCTGGTTTGATTTCGTCATACATAAAAAAACGAAGATGAGTTGTTGATTGTGGACATTTGACTTCGATTAAACCGTCCTCTCCAATGAACCCATCAGGACTTGCACCCGCCATTTTCATTTTTGGGTGTGGGATAAACCCGCATCTTGTGACTTCTGCGTCATAAATGAATTCATATTCTCTTAAGGCATTCTCTTCATATGCAACGCCCCATTGCATAGCAGGTGTTGTATAAGATTGGCTTATTCCCTCTATTAAGCGTTCTGTCATGAGTTTCGTTTTGTAGTCTTCATATTTGCTTGTAGGCAAACCTTTTGCTGTCTTACTGAGTACGTTGTAAACGTTTGAAGCAGTGACTTTTCCTAGCCTTGCTTGAAACCATTCTGCTGTTCTTTGCTCCATTTCACACCGCCGTTTGTTGTTGAGTTGGTGCATATTCAATATCTTGTATAGGTGCATCTAATTGCTCTTGTTGTGCTTTTTTCATTTGTGAACGTTGCTTTTTTTTCAAAGAAAACAAAGCGATTTGAGCTTGTTTATAAGACA
>NZ_JBHIMK010000063.1:0-11291 GCF_042194085.1 Bartonella sp. MU70NMGDW | reverse complement strand
AAACTGAAAAGCACATCTAGAAACGTCATAAGATACGAATGAACAGCCTTTTTAAAAAATAAAACTTTTTTGATTTTTTACTGTATAAACAGGTTTTAAATAAGAAAATCTCACGATTTTTTTGGTCTCTTATTCAACATGAAAAAATGATAAATTATCGTTATAAATTAATGTGTTGCTCTAATAAAGGTAAAACTTCTTATAAAAAGAATTACAGTTAGTAATACAAAAAAATTTATACAACAGTGAAAATACAATTACGATGTTTTGTTTCTATAAAAGGGTCACAGACATATAAGAGAGAAGAAGGAAAGACTATTTATAGGTGCACTTTTGTCTTTTTATGAAGATGATGAGATGAGTACGTTGAAACTTTTTACAGAGCGTGCATCATTATATTAAGAAAGATTTCTTTCAAAGATATATATCATATATTGAAACAGCTTACCTTGCAGAAAAGAGTGAGGTCATTATGATAATCGTTATCCATTACATTATGCTATAAGTTAAAAAAAATCATAAATTTGCGCTTATAAGAACAGCTAATTTATTGAGAAGTATTTTGGTACATTTATAAAAATTATTTTTTGTACTCTTGTCATTCTTCTGAGGTGCTTTATCTAAAAAGTAGAATTGCTCTTTAGTGAAACTATTTTTGTTAAGAGATAAATCGCAGTGTTTTTGGATGGAGATCAAGTTATATCTTCAAAGTCTTGTGTTTTTATTTATTTTTTAGCTTGAATCCCTCTAGCTAAAAGGGTTGGGGACTTTTCTAGATTCGATGTTGTTGCAAAGATTTTAGGGCGATGCCGTAATAAATAGCGGTGTCGAGGGGGGATTTTGTCTTCATTTATTGGTTTTTGAAGTGCGCAAACTTAAGGGTTTCGCCATGTGCGTTTTCACGCGTTGTGATGATGTTGAACTCTGTTGGAGGAGGTTCTTATGAGGAAAAAATATTCCACACCAAATTTAATTAAAGCTGTCTCGCTCAGCGCGGCAATGGCCACACTCTTATCGAGTGTTTCTCCTGTTTTTGCAGCGAATCTTGCGATAGTAGGAGGGACGATTCAAAGTACATCTGGTACTGGTGTTTCATATCCACGCGGTAGTCATGGCAGTATTGTTTTTGCTGGTGATGATGACTACTGTGGTGCAGACAATGTTATTGGTCGTGGCGGCAAACAACAGCAGGGAATTTCCGATAATCAACGAATAACTGCACAAGAACAATATGAGCGATTTATTGATGAGAAGGCTTTTAATGGTCGTAGTCCTTACGGCACGACCACTGAAAAGGTTACTTGGCAAGGCGCTGGGATTCTAACCAACAATGCTACTTATATGGGAATAAACACTGGTGGTATCGTTAATGCTATGCCTGAGGCTTATGGTGTTTATTCTTTTGCAACGGGTTGTGGATCTGCAGCGACGGGTAATTATTCAACCGTATTTGGTGCAGGTGCGACAGCAAAGGCAGGGGGTGCACAAGCCTTTGGTGTTTCTGCACTTGCAAGTGGTATAGCAAGTGTTGCTATGGGTGTAGGCTCAGAAGCATCGGGCAAATCTGCTGTTGCTTTTGGTGGACTTGCAACCGCTTCTGGTAAAAATAGCATTTCTATAGGTGTGCGTTCCCAAGCGACGTTGGATGATGCGATTGCGTTTGGTTCAGATGCAACAGCGAGCGGTATAAATAGTGTTGCTATTGGTAAGGTGGCATCTGCATCTGGTTACGATAGTATTGCATTAGGATTAAAGACCAAAGCAACTGACGAGTACGCGGTTGCTATAGGTACGAAGGCTGAAGCTCAAGCTCTTGGTTCTATTGCAATAGGTGGCGGAGAACCTGCAGTAAATGGGCAGGAAAGAAAAGTAATAGCTAAAGGTAAAAATTCGATTGCCATAGGTTCCCATACTTATGCTGAGACGGCTCATTCAGTTGCAATTGGTATAAATGCACAAGTACATGTTATAGATGGCGTTGCTGTGGGGGGAGGATCTGTCTCTCGTGTTGAGAGTGGTGTTTTTGGTTATGATCCTGTAACAAATACTACAACAAAAAAGAGTGATCTTGCATGGAAAAGCACTGCAGGTGATTTTAGTGTTGGTAATACTAATCAGAATTTAACGCGACAGATTACAAATGTTGCAGCAGGGAGTAATGACACTGATGCAGTGAATGTTGCCCAGTTGAAAGCTATGAGAGATGTCATAGCAGGAGGAGGAGCTTGGAAACTTTCTGCGAACGATACAAATCCTATAGACGTGAATTCAGGCAATGTCGTAGATTTTTCAGTGAAAAGTGAAAAAGAAGCGGGAAAAGACAACTTAAAGATTGCAAAAAACACTGCAGATAATAAGCATAAAATTGAATTTACTTTAAATGATCATCTTAAATTGACGCAAGTCACCACAGGCCAAAGCACGATGAGTGATGATGGCTTTTTTATTAATGGTAATGATGGTCCAAGCATGACTATTGATGGTATTGATGCAGCCAAGAAAAAGATCACAAACGTAGCAGATGGAGAAAAAGATACTGATGCTGTAAATTATAAACAGCTGAAAGCTATAGAAAATGCGACCAAAACGAGTTGGCAGCTTTCTGTTAATGGTGGAGATGCTACAGCTATTGGACCAAATGGCACAGTAAATTTCCAAGCAGCTGGAGATGAAAATAGAAAGAATATTAAGATTGAAAAAGACGACGATCACGATGTCACATTTGATCTAGCTGATGATATTGAGGTAATGAGTGTCACAGCAGGAGAAAGCATTATGAGTGCTGCTGGCTTTTGGTTTGAAGGTGGTGATGGGCCGAGCATAACTGTTAATGGCATTCACGCTGGTGATAAAACGATTAAAGGAGTAGCGGCAGGGGAAAATGATACCGATGCAGTAAATTATAAACAGTTACAAGATTTTACAGCAGGAATTAAAACAGGCTGGAAGCTTTCTGTTGATGGTGATAATGCTACAGATGTTAAAGCAGGGAGTACAGTGGATCTTATTGCGGGTGAGAATGAGGACGGTAGTAAAAATATCAAAATTACAAAAAACAAAGACAATAAAGTCACATTTGCTTTAGCTGATGATATTAATGTAATGACTATCACAGCAGGAGACAGCATTATGGATGCTGCTGGCTTTTGGTTTGAAGGTGGTGATGGGCCGAGCATAACTGTTAATGGTATTCATGCTGGTGATAAAACGATTAAAGGAGTAGCGGCAGGGGAAAATGATACCGATGCAGTAAATTATAAACAGTTACAAGATTTTACAGCAGGAATTAAAACAGGCTGGAAGCTTTCTGTTGATGGTGATAATGCTACAGATGTTGGGGCAGGAAGTACAGTAAAGTTTGTTGCAGTTAAGCAGAAGGAGGATGATAATAATGAGAGTGAGAACACAAATATAAAAATTACCAGAGGTGATAACAATGAAGTAAAGTTTGATTTAAGCGAATATATTAAAGTTGGTCGTGTAGAAACAGGGGATAGCAGAATGAGTAATGCCGGTTTCATGATCAAAGATGGACCAAGAATGACCAAGGGTGGTATTCATGCCGCCAATACAAAAATTACAGGAGTCGCAGATGGTCGCAATGAGCATGATGCTGTTAATCTTTCACAATTATATAAAATGAAGTTTGAGATAGAAGACAATAGTCTTGTTAAATGGGATGAAGGGCAGAAGCTCATTACAATTGGTGCGCAAAAAGATGGTACCAAAATCAATGTTGCCAATTCTAATAGTGAAAATCGAGTTATCTCTGGTATTGCGGATGGTAACATCGGAAAGTCCTCGAAAGAAGCTATAAATGGTAGCCAGATTAATACAATTTCTGGAGATATTGCAAAATTCTTTGGTGGGGATGCAGCATTTCAGGATGGTGCTTTTGTAGGTCCACAATATAACGTATCTACAGTTTCTACAGATGGTGAAGTAGCTCAGTATATAGCTGAAAATGTTGGTGATGCTTTAACAAAGCTTGATGCGAATGTCAAAAATGTGAATAGTCGTATAAAATATGTAGATAATAAATTTGATAAGTTCTCTCAAGATGCCTTATTATGGGATGATGGTAAACAAGCATTTGCTGCACGTCATGAAAAAGATGGACGTAAAACAGATAGTAAGATTACCCACCTTTTAAATGGTGATATTTCAGAAGAGTCAACAGACGCGATAAATGGTAGCCAGATTAATAAAATATCCAAGGATATTGCAGAATTTTTCGGTGGTGGTACAGAATTTAATAACGGAGTTTTTTCAGGTCCACAATATAACTTATCTAGAGTTTCTACAGATGGTAAAGTAGAACAGAAGACCTTTTACAACGTTGGCGAAGCTTTGACAGGGCTCGATGCAAATGTTAAAAATGTGAATAAAAATATACAGCATGTAACCAATGAGTTTGATAAATTGTCTCAAAATGCTTTACTGTGGAGTGAAAAGGATCAAGCATTTGTTGCGCGTCATGGAACAGATGGACAGAAAACAAATAGCAAGCTGAAGTATCTTTTAGATGGTGATATTTCAGAAGAGTCAACAGATGCAATAAATGGTTCCCAACTTTATACGATGGGTGATCAGATTGCGAATTATTTTGGTGGTGGTGCGAGCTATGAGAATGGAGAGTGGATAGATCCTACGTTCAAAATTTCTCAGCGTGAAGCGAATGGTACCATTACTCAGAAAAAGCATCATAATGTCGCTGATGCTTTTGAAGGTGTCGATAATTCTATCACAGATATTTATAATCAGATTAATAATGTGACAGAAAATAGTCTTGTGAAGCAAGAAAATGGGTCAGGTCTTATCACTATCGGTAAGGGAACAGGTGGTACTGAAATCAGCATTGTAAATAAAAGTGGTATGGATCGTACACTTTCCGGTGTAGAAGATGGAGAACTTTCTCAAACATCAACAGAAGCTGTAAATGGTAGTCAGATTAATAAGATATCAGCAGATATTGCAAAGTTTTTTGGCGGTGGTGCAAAGTTTATTAACGGTGCTTTTGAAGGGCTGAAATATACTTTATCGGCTATTGTAGATGGTAAGGTAGGGAAGGCTAACTTTTATGACGTTGGTTCAGCTTTAACAGGTCTTGATAATAATGTTCAAGATGTAAATAAGCGCTTAACAAATGTATCCAATGAGTTTAATCAGAAAATTGAAGATTTCTCAAAAGATGCTTTACTGTGGGATGATGATGAAGAAGCGTTCGTTGCACGTCATGAAAAAGATGGGCAGAAAACAAAGAGCAAATTGAAGTATCTTTTGGATGGTGAGATTGCTAAAGGTTCAACGGATGCCATTACGGGTAACCAGCTTTATTCCATGAATAACCAACTTGCGAATTATTTCGGTGGCGGTGCCAAATATGAGAATGGCAAATGGACAGATCCTACTTTTAAGATTGTTCAAGTCAATGCTGATGGTACGACTGTTGAGAAAGAGCACCATAATGTTGCTGATGCTTTTGGTGACGTCAATAAAAATATGTCAAATATTAATAACCGTATTGATGATGTCATCAACAAGGTCGATACAGATGCTTTAAAGTGGAACAGTGATAAAAAAGCCTATGATGCTAATCGTGTTGGTGAGCCGAGTAAGATTATCAATGTGGCTGATGGTAAAATTGAAAAAGGTTCGAAAGATGCGGTTAATGGTGGTCAACTTTGGGAAACCAATGAACGTGTTACGAGTGTTGAAAAAGATGTGAAGCATCTTAACAACAAAGTTGATAACATTTACAATACGATCGATGATATTAGTGGTGTAGTTATCAATATTGGTGGCAAAGTTGAAAAAATCAATGATAGAGTTGGCAACATTGAAAAGGACGCTGTTCGTTATGACAGAGATGAAAACGGCAAAAAAACCAATAAAATCACATTAGCGGGTGGTGATCCTAGTGAACCTGTTATGATTGATAATGTAGCTGATGGTAAAATTGAAAAAGGGTCGAAAGAAGCTGTAAATGGTGGTCAACTCCATGACTATACTAAAGAACAGATGAAGATTATTCTTGATCAATCCAAGCACTACACAGATCAACGGGTTAATAATATTGTGATTGATGCGATTGATGATGCTGTTGATCGGGCTAACCAATATACAGATATGAAGTTTAACGTTTTAAACTACAGTATTGAGAATGTAAAAAAAGAGGCAAGACAAGCAGCGGCTATTGGTCTAGCGGTGTCTAATTTACGCTACAATGATACACCTGGAAAATTAAGCGTTGGATTTGGTACTGGTTTATGGCGTAGTCAGTCTGCATTTGCCTTTGGTGCAGGTTATACCTCAGAAAATGGAAAATACCGCTCTAACATATCCGCAACAACTTCTGGAGGTCACTGGGGTGTAGGTGCGGGATTCAATATGACATTAAACTGATAATAAACAAAATACATAAAAATTCCTTTTCACCCCTGTCTCATGAGGCAGGGGTGAAATGTTGTTACGTATGTAAAAATTATATATATAAATTGATAAGCGCTATAACGACAAATACAGGTTTAAAAAACAGAAAAAACCTATACACTTTCAACAAAATGAACTTCTTATTTCAAAATAAGATAATAAGTTTTTTCATAAATCATAAGTCCATTATTTTCTGCGTTAACTTTTAAATCTAAAGAAAATTTCACTCTCTAAAAATCTATTAAAAAACTTTCTAGTAAGACAAAGGTATATATTTAAATGTACTTCAATTTTACTGTAGGAAGTT
The DNA here is from genome assembly GCF_042194085.1 of Bartonella sp. MU70NMGDW. Lineage (NCBI taxonomy): Bacteria > Pseudomonadati > Pseudomonadota > Alphaproteobacteria > Hyphomicrobiales > Bartonellaceae > Bartonella > Bartonella sp. MU70NMGDW. The sequence continues at coordinate 4,552 of NZ_JBHIMK010000063.1, read as the reverse complement.
ATAAAAACAATATACTAAACCAATTCTACCCCTTGCAAAAAACAACCAACAGGTTTAAAGATTAAAAAAACCAACCAACACAAGAAAACTTACCTTTTTAGGAAAGGTAAGAGAACAGAGCACGTTAACTACAAAACATCAACTTCTCTATCTTTTCAATCAGTCCTTAAGCTTTTGAATATATTTAGAAAAATCAATTTCAGAGAACTTTGTAGCGTTTAAATGTGTTTTTTTGTGGTTATAGTTATTTTTTCATTGGGGAGTTCATTATGAAAAAATTATATACAAAATTAGCAGGGAGCGATTTAAAATTTTCTTGTTTTTCTTTTGTTAAAGTTCTTTCATTGGCTACAGCGGCTACATTTTTATCGAATTTTACACCTGTTTTTTCAGCAAATCCTGATTTTAGAAACAGCTTTCTCGAAGGTGTTAACAGTGCTGGTGTTTCTTATCCGCAAAGCATTATCTCTGTTTCTGGTTTGAATGCTTCTTCTGTTTCAAAAGACAATTATTTAACAGCACTCAATAAAGCCGGGTTAGAAAAGATTAATGCTGCCGATGACTATGCAAATTTTTTAACTAAAACCCTCTCTGGTGTAAGTGATTATAGTCCTGTCGTGAATGTTTTGATGGCGGATAGCAAAAATGTATTGGCAAGAACCCTAGATGCAGGAGGGCAATATAAAAAGTCTCTCGTCAGTCCACGGTCATTTGTGGTTGATAGCTCTTTAGACCAACAGCTTGCACAGGATGATGAGAATACAGATATTATTAATGTGTCTAATATCTTACGGAGTGGTTCAACAGAGGGAATGCAACGTGATGTATCGGGAAATAATGTTATTTTTGGTAATGATATTACTTCGGAAACCACGGACAGTGTTGTTATTGGTTATAAAGCGAAGGCGGTATTAGCTGAAGGAAATAAAAAGCTAGCGGCATCCGTTATCATAGGTTCTAAATCTGAGATCCATAGAGGTGGATCCGTTGCTGTTGGTGCAGATATAGTGTCACTAAAGAATGACGCGGTTGCTGTTGGTCGTTTTGTACGGGTGGAGGAGGAGGGCGGTACAGCTTTAGGCTTCAAAACGCAGGTGAAAGTGGCAGGGGGCGTTGCTCTAGGAAGCAATTCTATAGCTAATAGGGCTGCTGGTGTTCCGGGTTATACTTCTGTGCTGCAGGGACCTGCAAAAAATACGTCATCTTATTGGAAATCTACATTAGGTGCTGTTAGTGTTGGTGATGCTGGTACTAAAAAAACGCGCCAAATTACAGGTGTAGCGGCTGGTAGTGAAGATTCAGACGCAGTGAATCTAAGACAATTGCAAGACTTAGAAGAAGTCGTAAGAAAAAATGGTTGGAAACTCTCTGTTGGTGGGAAAGATGCTAAAACAGTCATTATGGATAGCGGAGTAGATTTTTCCACTGGAAGTACAAATCTTAACATTACAAAAGGCGATAAAGATAATAATGTAAAATTTGATTTAGCTCAAGATGTTACATTAACGAGCTTAAAGGCAGGCACAACCACCCTAGATGCAACAGGTCTGGTCATTACTGATGGTCCGAAAATAACGACCGATGGTATTGGTGCTGGAAATAAAAGGGTAACTGGTATTGCATCTGGTGATCTTAGTGCAGATTCACAAGATGCGGTAAATGGGAGTCAGTTGAATGTTGTAGCGACCCATATAGCCGGATATTTAGGCGGTGGTGTTAAATTTACGAATGGCCAATGGGATGATCCAAAGTTCAAGATTAAAACTTTCAATCCTAAGACGAATGAGATTGAAGAAGAAAGTTTTTCGGATGTAGCAAAAGCCTTTGAGAGTGTGGGTAAGTCTTATGTAAATCTTCACAATGAGATTAAAAAAGCTACCGATGATAGTGTCTTTAAATGGAATGCCGAATCGAAGAGCATTAAAATTGCAGCCGGTGAGGAAGAAAGTGGGCAAGGAAGTATTGCTATAGGTATTGGATCAAAGACAAAAGGGGATGCAGGAATTGCGTTAGGGAAGCTTTCAAGTGCATCTGCCGAAAATAGTATTGCATTAGGTGGTTTTGCAGCGGCATCTGCTGAAAATAGTATGGCATTAGGTGGACTTTCAAATGCATCTGCTGAAAATAGTATTGCATTGGGCTCAAATGCACAAGTACAAGCTGATGTTACTGGTGGTGTTGCTGTGGGTTATAAATCTTTTTCTCGTAACTCGGCGTCTATTGTTGGCTATGATCCTTCTATAGGTAGCCAGTCAACAAATGATGATGTGATATGGAAAAGCACTCAAGGAGCTTTTAGTATTGGTGATACTCCGAATAAGATAACACGACAGCTTACAGGTGTTGCCGCTGGTACCAATGACACTGATGCTGTCAACATTGCGCAGCTGAAAAAATTAAGAGAATTTGTAGCACAAGGGTGGACACTTTCTCTCAATGATAAGGCTGTTTCAGGCTTTCAGCCGGGCGATATATTAAATTTGGTCTCTGGAAGCGAAAACTTTGAGATTAAAAATAGTGATGAAAGAGACAGTAACGATAAAAAAATAACATTTGATTTGGCACAAGATGTCACATTAAACAGCGTAAAATTAAAAGACGTCACTTTAGATAAAACGGGCTTAACCATTGAAAATGGCCCCAAAGTAATAGCGGATGGTATTGATGCTGCAGGTAAAAAAATAACAGGTGTTGCCGGTGGTTCTATAATATCAGCTTCGAGTGATGCGATTAATGGTGGTCAGCTTCATACAATCACTGAGGATTTATCAAAAATTTTAGGCGGAGATGTATCCTTTGATGGCAAAAACTTTAAAGTACCGGAGTATAAATTATCGAATATTGATGAAAAAGGTGAAGTAACAGATAAACCGCATACCGATGTTGGTTCTGCCTTTAAAGGACTTGATGACAATATCAAGAATGTGAACGCTCGTATTAAGGAAGTTTCTCAAGGTGTTGCAAAGGATTCGTTGTCGTGGAGCAAAGATGAAAATGCCTTTACTGCGCAGCATGGAGAAAAAGAAGGTGAGAAGACAAACAGCAAGATCACGTCTCTTAAGGATGGTGAGCTCTCAGAAAGCTCAACCGATGCGGTGAATGGCTCACAGCTCCATTCTACGAACACAGCCCTTGCGGAATATTTTGGTGGTAATGCCAAGTATGAGGAAGGCAAATGGACAGAACCTGATTTCAAAGTTGCGCAATTTGGTGCTGATGGCGTAGAAGGTGACGAGAAGACTTATCATAATGTTGCTGATGCTTTTGGAGGTGTTAACAGTGCTTTCACCACTTTGAATGAAGAGATTGTCGATGTAAGAGATAGTATCCTTGTTAAGCAAGAAGAAGAGGTTACTTTAGCGCGTAGTCTCCGTGCGGGGGGATCGGGTGCTATCACCATTGCTAAGGAAACAGGCGGTACTGAAGTAAGTATTCTCAACAAAGACGGTAAGGAACGGAAAATTTCTGGTGTGAGTTCTGGTGAACTCTCAGAAGACTCAAGCGAAGCGGTTAATGGCTCACAGCTTTTTACCACCAATAAAAATGTTACTACAGTTGCTGAGCATACAGCAAAATATTTTGGCGGAGGTGCCAAGTATGAGGGTGAAGCGTGGACAGATCCAAGTTTCACGGTTAAGACCGTTAAGGAAGATGGCACTGAAGAAGATAAAAGCTATACTGATGTAGCTTCTGCCTTTGAGGGTGTAGGTACTTCTATCACAAATGCAAAAAAAGAGATTATCAATCAGATTACTAATGCGAAAAAAGATTCTTTGAACTGGAGCGAAGCAGATAGTGCCTTTGTAGCGACGCATGGAGAAGGAGAGAAAAAAGGCAATAGCAAGATTAAGTATCTTGCGAATGGAGACATTACTGCAGACTCAACAGATGCGGTTAATGGCTCACAGCTTTTTACCACCAATGAAAATGTTACTAAGGTTGCTAAACATACAGCGAAATATTTTGGTGGTGATGCTAAGTATGAGAGTGGTGAATGGACAGGTCCAACTTTCAAGGTTAAGACCGTTAAGGAAGATGGCACTGCAGAAGATAAAAGCTATACTGATGTAGCTTCTGCCTTTGAGGGTGTAGGGACTTCTATCACAAATGTAAAAAAAGAGATTAACAAGGTTGTAGGTGATAACCTAGTTAAACAGGATACAGACAGCAAGACTATCAAGATTGGTGCGGAGACAGATGGCGCTACAATCAATATTGCCGATAAGAGTGGTGCTGATCGTGTTATTTCCGGTGTGAAGAAAGCAGAGAATGACAATGAAGCGGTTAATAAAGGCCAACTTGATAAGGGTTTAAAAGATCTTTCTGATAATCTTCAATCTGATGAATCAGCAGTTGTTCATTATGATAAAAATACAGATGAAGGAAAAACCATTAATTATGAAAGTGTGACGTTAGGGAAAGGTAAGGAAGCAAAAGCCGTTGCTCTTCATAATGTTGCGGATGGCAGTATTGCCAAGGATTCACGTGATGCCATTAATGGTGGACAAATTCATACCCTCTCTGGAGATGTTGCGAAGTTTTTAGGTGGTGG
>NZ_JBHIMK010000062.1:0-11323 GCF_042194085.1 Bartonella sp. MU70NMGDW | reverse complement strand
TGCAGCTACTCGATACAATATAAGGTAATTTGGATGCGCTACAATTTCTCGTAATCCTAATACCTTCTCACTCTGTCTGTATAAATATGAATGTTCAGCCAATGGCAGTACGGATGCTTCCAAAAACCTTTTCATTCGGCGCGCAGCAGATGAATTTTCGCGAGCAATATAAGTTAAAATCTGACGCAAATCGTCGCGCGCCGAAGACAACCAAACAATCGGAAGCATCACTTTTCCTGTTCAGCTTCAAGCTGACTGATTATAACTTCCATTTCAGCCATAACCTCATCATGCGGAATAGGAGGATATGGATTTGCAAGACTTCTCGCTACCTTATCGCGCAGCCATGCAGTGTAGCTGCTTTCCTGTTCAACAGTTTCGAACTCTGAAATTAGCGGAGAAAGGGTGGTCTTCATAATATATGTCCTTTCTATTCCTGAGTATTGAAGATAATTACTCTTGGCTATGTTGTCAATATTAGCGAATTGAAAATGTTTAACTTTTAAGCGTCCAAAGTTCTTTTGATCTTAAAACTTAAGGCTTTTTAACCCTCTCAAAAAACACGGGGGCTGATGTCATGATTTTGACAATCATTCCAGAGAGATTTAAGAAGCAGATAACCTCTCATAAAAAAACAAATTTTGTAAGTAAAAAACTATTTTTATTGTAAATTTTCTGAAATTACTTTATGAATTAAAAGATGTTTTGGTCGCATACGCAACGACCAAGAGGGGCCTTGAAAACCCTAGATCCGAGCGTAAAGATGAACCCACTTTGTGGGTATCCCGGAATTCCGGGAGTTTTTGCTATGTCCAGGTGCTTTAAGCACTAAAAGCAAAAAGGCTGACTCGGATTCAGTGTTTTCAAGCTCCCGGAATACTCATGCGAGGGCGCTCGCAACCGGCGGGGAAACATGCAATCTCAAAATCTTAATATTGATCTTTTTGTTGGCAAAAAAATTCGCTTAAAACGAAAAATGCTAAAAATGTCTCAAAAAACATTAGGTCAACATTTAGGTGTTACTTTCCAACAAATCCAAAAATATGAAAAAGGCTTAAATCGTGTCAGCGCAGGGCGTTTAATGGAAATTTCTGATATTTTGAATGTTCCACTTTCCTTTTTCTATGCCAATATCATTACAAAACAACAGCCCCCATACCACCATGATGAAATCGCATCAAGCACAGAGGAATATCTTCTCCTCAAAAGATTTAGAACTCTCACAACGGTAAAAAAGAAAGCCTTTTTACAACTGATCTCTGAAGAGAATGCAAACTAACATCACACGGATAGCACGCACTATTCAAAGTCCCCTTTGTAACACTTTATTGCTTGAATGCAAAACATACCACCCCTCCATTTTAAAAAACGACACGTTAAGAGACACTATTTTAATTTTTATTGTAAATTTCCTAAAATTACTTTATGAATTAAAAGATGTTTTGGTCGCATACGCAACGACCAAAAGGGGCCTTGAAAACCCTAGATCCGAGCGTAAAGATGAACCCACTTTGTGGGTATCCCGGAATTCCGGGAGTTTTTGCTATGTCCAGGTGCTTTAAGCACTAAAAGCAAAAAGGCTGACTCGGATTCAGTGTTTTCAAGCTCCCGGAATACTCATGCGAGGGCGCTCGCAACCGGCGGGGAAAAATGCAATCTCAAAATCTTAATATTGATCTTTTTATTGGCAAAAAAATTCGCTTAAAACGAAAAATGCTAAAAATGTCTCAAACAACTTTAGGACACGCTTTAGGTGTCACTTTCCAACAAATTCAAAAATATGAAAAAGGCTTAAATCGTGTCAGCGCAGGGCGATTAATGGAAATTTCTGATATTTTGAATGTTCCACTTTCCTTTTTTTACGCGGATATCTTAACAAAACAGCAGTCCCCATATCATCATGATGAGATCGCATCGAACACAGAGGAATACCTGCTGCTCAAAAGATTTAGAACTCTCACAACGGTTAAAAAGAAAGCCTTTTTACAGCTGATCTCTGATGAGAGTGCAAACAATATCACACGGATAGCGCGCTATTCATAAGCATTCATAAGTATTTTAAAAAGCAGCCCCCATTGTAAGCATTTTTTCATTTTAGGAGGAGATGCCCTTAATATAATAGACGATAAGCATTTTTACACACAATAACCCTTTATCATTATTATTTTTAACAGGACTATTTTCAACAGTCTGGCTCTCGTCAACATTTATGCTATTTTTTTAAACTTACCGAACCCTACCTTAACTAAGACGAAAAACTGAGAGATAAAAAGTAATATAGAAATGAAATTCTTATACGGCTTGTAATGATGAAAAAAAAATGTGAAAGTTCTGATCGGTAATGAGGAGAAAACACCATGATCAAGAGAAGCGTGAAGCTGCTTATCTTAGGCGTGCTTGGCCTTGCAAGTTCTGCTGTCAATTCAGCTGGAAACACTGAAGAATTCTCAAGTTCTGAAGACTCTTTCAATACGATTCAAGAAGCTTCAAACACTCAAGAACCTTTTCAGCCCTTAAAAGCTGGAGACTATGATCAAGCCTATGACTATTACATCCAAGGTTATTATTTAAAAGCTTTTCGTGAAGCACTCCGACGTGCTGAAAAAAATGATCCTTTTGCACAAACTCTTCTTGCCAGAATTTATATGGAGGGATGTGCTGTCCCTATTGACGGTGCGCGTGCTGCTTTATGGTTTGAACGCGCCGCAAAACAGGGGGAACCCCAAGCACAACTACGCTATGGGCTTATGTTGTTTGATGGTAACTTTATAAAACAAAATCAAGAACTTGGTGAACAGTTCATTCAAAAATCTGTCAATGCAGGCGTCAAGGAAGCCTATTTTTATTACGGACAACTGCTTCTTTATAAAGCCGCACAGGAAAAACAAGCTCTCCCTGGTGTTTCTTCTCAAAGCCGTGAAAATGAAGCAATCGAGCAAGCCTTAAAATTGTACTTAAAAGGTGCTGCTCTTGGAGATGCTGAAGCTGCTTTTTCTGCTGCAAAAATTCTTTCCTTAGGCACGTTAAAACGACCAAAGGATGATCGCAATGCTCGCAAACTCATGGAGGTAGCGGCTCAAAACAACCACTTAAAAGCTCAACTTCATTTAGCACAATGGCTTGTACAGGGGCGTGGAGGAGAAACAGATTTTCCCCGTGCTTTTCATTTACTTCAAAGAAATGCTATCAACATGATAGCACCAGCACAGATTTCCCTTGCAAGGCTTTATCGAGATGGCACAGGAACAAAAGGCGATATAATAATGGCAGCGGCATGGTATATGCTCGCAAAGGAGGCAAAAATGCAAGCCCCTGATCTTGAAATGATGCTCCAAGGCATGGACAAAACACAACTAGAAAAAGCGCACAAAGAAGCAATAAAGCTCCTTCCTGTTTTTTAAAATACTCCTCTCTGCATCAAAAAGATAAAATTTATAGAAATTCCGGGAGTTTTTGCACTGTCCAGGTGCTTTAAGCACTAAAAGCAAAAAGGCTGATTTGAGTTCAGTATTTTCAAGATCCCGGAATACCAACGCGAGGGCGCTCGCACCCCGTCGGAGGGAAATGCAAACCAAAGATCTTTATAACGACATTTCCATTGGTAAAGAAAACGCACTGGTATCATTTGCTTAAGCAAACAATATCCAATAAGCAAAAGAACTAGGCTATCCGAAAATTCCAAAAGCTCTATTTGTTCATTCTTTTTGCTTGGATGAAAAACACACCAACTCTCATTAAAAAACTATTTTTTATTGTAAATTTGCTGAAATTACTTTATGAATTGAAAGGTGTTTTGGTCGCATACGCAACGACCAATAGGGCTCTAAAAACCCGAAACCTCGTACATAAATTTACCCCGCTTTGCGGGTGTCCCGGAATTCCGGGAGATTTTGCTATGTCCAGGTGCTTTAAGCACTAAAAGCAAAATGCTGATTCGAGGTCAGTGTTTTTAGACTCCCGGAATACCAACGCGAGGGCGCTCGCACCCGGCGGGGGGCTTTAAAATGCAAAGTAAAAATCTTAATATTGATCTTTTTGTAGGCAAAAAAGTTCGTTTTAGACGAAAAATGTTGAAGATGTCTCAAAAAACATTAGGTCAACATTTGGGTGTCACTTTCCAACAAATCCAGAAATATGAAAACGGCTTAAATCGTGTCAGCGCAGGGCGTTTAAAAGAAATTTCCGATATCTTAAATGTTCCGGTTTCCTTTTTCTATGCGGATATCATCACAAAACAACAGCCCCCATACCCTCATGATAAAATCGCATCAAGCACAGAGGAATACCTGCTTTTAAAAAGATTTAGAGTTCTAACCTCGATAAAACAAAGAGCCATTTTACAGCTCATCGCTGATCAGAATGAAAGCTTTTAACATTATGATATAGGGCGCTACACTCTTTGTTCTTAACTTGCCTCCCACCCCTCAAAGGACAGAAGCCCCTTCCCTATCCGGTTGGGAAACAATCCGTCTTCTCAGAACAGAACTCTTTTAGCTTCCCATTTCATGTGGTTCATTTCACAAAATTATCCGGACAAGCCCCCCTCATATATTCACCACACATTCTCATGAAAATATCACATGTGCAAAGTTTGATGTCTTATAGCACCACACCTCAAACGATAGTATTTTACAGCAAACAGAATAAGCATTCATGCGTATTTTAAAAAGATAGCCCTCAAAAAGCAATGCTTGAAAATTTTTTTGATCAATCTGGAATAACACTTAACACATCATTTTATAATAGTGATAGAGGACATGATCTTAACATGCAAACGCAAAAAATTGCTTTTTTATCATAATTACTAAAAGCAGCAGTTTATTAAAATATACGCCACCAGAAGCACTTCAAGCAACCTTTACAGCTGAAACCATTATTCATTGATTAATTAACCGATTGATTAGATGCCGATATGTTGTTAATGTAACGATGAGTAAAGTTGCTCTTATTTCTGGAATAGGAGCTTCGCAAAAAAGAGCAACAATAAGTAAGGGGAATTAACGATGTTAAAATATTTATTGCTGTCACCGGTTGTGTTGGTGGCAGGTTGCGCATCTGTAGGCAATTATTCATCAAATTATGTTGATCAAAGTCTTACAAAGCGTCAGGCACAATTAGTCGCTAACAAATTTATTAGCGATATCAAGAGATCTCTACCACCCGCTACAACCACACTTCTTATAAAGAAAAATAATACAGCAGACAGCTTTACTCCTTTATTTATCAATCTGTTGCGACGGAATGGATATAATGTGATCTATACAGATCAACCTCAAAAGCAGCAAAACATGGGTGTGAATTTGAGTTATAGAATACAATTAAATAGTAGAGTTATAGTGTCTCTTCTTCAGTATAATGTGAACGGAGAACCACGTGCTCATATAAGTACTCAGCCCAGATGAACCCGCTATTTAATGTGAATTTTCTCTATATTTTACACATAAAGACTTAAAAGCTCTTGCGAAAGGCAAAGAGATTTGCACCTCAATAAAAAACCTCATTTTTAGCCAGAGTGGATAAATTTTATTATAGATTGTGACAATACAAAATAGTGTAAATTATAGCTTTGAGATTTAAGAAAAGAAGAATACTAAAAATAATGAAAATGCCCCACACCCTAGTGAATTGTTACGCGAAGATGTAAATGCAAAACTTGGACTATCTGTGATTGAAGCAGCTGAAGAGCTTTCTATATCCCGTGTAGCATTTTCTAGGGTATCGGTAAAATCCTTATAACGACATTTTCAATGGCAAATTCATTGGCAAAAAAATTCGCTTTAGACGAAAAATGTTGAAGATGTCTCAAAAAACATTAGGTCAACATTTGGGTGTTACTTTCCAACAAATCCAGAAATATGAAAACGGCTTAAATCGTGTCAGCGCAGGGCGTTTAAAAGAAATTTCCGATATATTGAATGTTCCGGTTTCCTTTTTTTATGCCGCTTAACAAAACAACAGCCCCCATACCACCATGATGAAATCGCATCGAGCACAGAAGAATACCTGCTTTTAAAAAGATTTAGAACTCTTACCACTGTAAAAAAGAGAGCCATTTTACAGCGCATCTCTGATGAGAATGAAAACTTTTAACATTATGATATAGGGCGCTACACTCTCTGTTCTTAACTTGCCTCCCACACCTCAAAGGACAGAAGTCCTTTCCCTATCCAGTTGGTAAACAATCCATCTTCTCAGAACAGAACTCTTTTAACTTCCCATTTTATGCGGTTCATTTCACAAGATTATCCGGACAAGCCACCCTCAAATATTCACCACATATTCTCAATTAAAAACACCTCATGGTTTTACGGAACTTATATCATTGCCATCAATTATATCATTGCCATTAATGATGATATTTTACGACACAAAGGGATAAAATCCCCAAAAATTCTAAAAATTTTTTGTGCAAATTTTTAAAAAGCTTGCGTCTGAGCGCTTTTTATGGTCTTGCAAAGAACTGAAAAGCAAAAATACATCAAGGTCCTTTTTTTACTCAAGCTTTTCTCTTTGCAAAAAACATGAGAAAACCTATGGAGCACACAGGACCATGAGAGAGCCGCAAGGCTAATCAAAGGAATTTGAGCCCGAAAATAACAAAAGAGCTTGACTGTTAAAGGCAGCAAAGAAAAGCGCCATAACGACAACAAGAGAGCTCTTTTTGCAAGAATAGAATTGGATAGAAACGATGAAAATTAATGGCAATGAAATTCGCCCTGGTAATGTGATCGAACATCAAGGAAGCTTATGGGTTGCTGTTAAATGCAACGCTGTAAAACCAGGAAAAGGTGGTGCATTTAACCAAGTTGAAATGAAAAATTTAATTGATGGTACAAAACTTAACGAACGCTTTCGTGCTGCTGAGACGGTTGAACGCGTGCGCCTTGAACAAAAGGATTTCACATTTCTTTATCAACAAGGGGATGCTTTGGTCTTTATGGATTCAGAATCTTATGAACAACTTGAACTTCAAAAGGATTTTGTTGGTGAACGTGCTGCTTTTCTCCAAGATGGGATGACTGTCACAGTTGAACTTTATCAAGAAAAGCCTATTGGCATCTCACTTCCTGATCAAGTTGCTGTCACGATTGCGGAAGCCGATCCTGCCATCAAAGGACAAACGGTTACCTCCTCTTATAAACCCGCCATTCTTGAAAACGGGATTCGTATTCTTGTTCCCCCCTTTATGAATGCTGGTGAACGTATCATTGTAGACACCAATGAGTTGATTTATTTGCGTCGCGCAAATGAAAAAGATAAATAAAGGAATAAAAAATGGCCCATTCTGCAGTCATGAATGTCATGGTGCAAGCTGCAATGAAAGCAGGACGCTCGTTGGTGCGTGATTACGGTGAAGTGCAAAATTTGCAAGTGTCTTTGAAAGGACCAGCGGATTATGTCAGCCAAGCAGATCGCAAAGCGGAAAAAATTATTTTCAATGAATTAAGCAAAGCGCGCCCCAAATTTGGTTTTCTAATGGAAGAGTCTGAAGAAATCATTGGCGAAGATTCCCAACATCGTTTCATTATTGACCCTCTAGATGGCACCACAAATTTTCTCCATGGCATTCCTTTTTTTGCTGTTTCCATTGCCTTAGAAAGTCAAGGGAAAATCGTTGCTGGTGTCATTTACAATCCCGTAAGTGATGAACTCTTTACCGCAGAACGCGGGTGTGGTGCTTTTTTCAATGACCGACGCTGTCGCGTTTCTGCTCGACGCAGACTAGAAGATTGTGTCATTGCCACAGGTATGCCTCATTTTGGTCGCCCAAATCATGGAACCTATCTTATTGAATTACGCAATGTGATGGCGGAAGTTGCCGGACTTCGCCGTTTTGGCGCTGCTGCTCTTGATTTAGCTTATGTTGCTTCTGGCCGAACCGATGGCTTTTGGGAAGATAATCTGCAAATTTGGGATATGGCTGCTGGAATATTGATGGTTCGCGAAGCCGGTGGTTTTGTCACCGATAAAGAAGGCGGCAGCGATATATTCCGCAAAAAAAATATCATTGCCGGCAATGAACACATTCGCATCAAACTAGAAAAAACCCTCAAAAAAGGCATTTAGACCTCAGAAGTAGTGTCATTTTAAAAGGCAATGCTAATTAAAAGGCAATGCTAAAAGTTCAACTTTGCAACATCCCCTAGAGATATCCCTCATCACGCAACCTTATCTCTTATGGAAGTTTCTGGACTTCGCCTTCTTAGCGCTGCTACTCTTGATTTAGCTTATGTCACCGCAGAAAAAACCGATGGCTTTTGGGAAGATAATCTGCAAATTTGGGATATGGCTGCTGGAATATTGATGGTTCGCGAAGCCGGTGGTTTTGTCACCGATAAAGAAGGCAACAATATATTCCGCAAAAAAATATCATTGCTGGCAATGAACACATTCACACCAAACTAGAAAAAACCTCAAAAAGAGTATTTAACTCTTACAGTTTTTTTACAAAACCCTTAGAACCTTAAAAACCCACATGAAGAGAGAATTTTAAATTTTCTTTACATAAAACGATAGGAAATAACTAATCAGATATTAACAAAAACATCATCACAAATAAAAAATATACTCGCTATACCCCCCACAAAAGCAATCCCCAACAGCTTACCTTATTGACGTTTCTGTTATTCAAATTCCCCTCCAAACAAGCCACAAAAAGCAATTATAGCACCCAAAACAAAAACACAATCCATTTCCTCCTCAATATATGCTCTTTATAGTGCGCTATCCATTGATCGAAAAAACTCTCCTCTCTCATAAAAACTGCCGCATATGTTTAAGAGTTTTCACGTCTTTTCCACCACTGCATAATAGCAGAGATTTCAGAAAAACCACTGATTCATAGGGCTGTTCTCTACCCCTTTATTCAACCGTTTTACAAATAGTTTATCAAATGCCGACGACATTTATAATAATGAAAATCTTTGTTTTCCAAAATTGCTTTCTGCACTTCACTTGCAAGCTGTTCTTTATCTTTTTCAATAGCCTCTTTCAGCGCCTTTACCTTCTTATCCCCAAAGATAACTTTTAATTTTTCTTTTAACTTTTTTTCCTCAACAAGCTTCTCCCAAAAGATCAATCGGTTATCACATGTCTCATTTGCTGCTTTTATCCATTCTCTGGCTCCTAATTTATAAATTGCTTCAAATGTTGGATTCCCTTCAACAATGGAAAGATTTTTTGCTCTATTTGTGTCATTATCTTTACAAGTATTGATTACATCTCTAACTGTGACAGAATGGCAACCCTTATCAAAAGCAACATAGCCCTTTTTCACTGTTTTAATAAGCTTCTTATAGTAAATGAAAGTTTCTCTTGCCGCCTTATAATCACTGGAAATATCACACAACAACAACAACACATTCTTTTTACAATATAATAATAAAGTACACTCACCAGACCAAGATTCCGAAAGCTTTAGCATTTTCTCTATCTCTTTGTGTTCTATACTTATAGATATGTTGTCCCACAAAGTATCTGTAAATTTTTTCTTTTCATCCTCCCCTGTAAAGTTTTCCTTTTGGTGCTGTTTGCATTCAGCTGTAATCATATCATCAAGAACATATAACCACCAATGAAGTAATAACATCGTAGGTTGACTCCGTTTTTTGTTCGTAAGAGGATCTACAAACTTTTGCAGAGTTATTCCATTCATTCTCATTAATCGCACTGCTTTTACAAAAAATTTCCTAAAATACGAGGTATCCAAGAGACTACATATTTTTTTGTAATGTTCATAAGTAAGTTTTTTTTCAAGTGCTTGTCTGTACAATAAACGCACTTCGTGCTCCCCTCGAATACAAATATCCTTTACCAATGGAAGCCGATCTCCACTGAATTTCATATCTTCCCTAGGATTTTTTATCCCCAATACGTCTCTTTCCCACTGTTTCACTCCCTCATCCCATTGTTTCAACCATTCCTGCGATACTTTTTGAGTTTTTGCAAAAAGCCTCTGTTCCCCTTGTGCAATAATATCTTGATATCCAACGCACTCTTGCTCTTTTTGCTCAAGTTGTTTAGTTAAATGCTTGTTCTGATAAATTGCCAATGCAAGCATTAAGCTTCCCCCACAACACACTATCATTGCAAAACCAAACAAAAAATCCACTGAGTATCCCAAATACCACGACTTCCCCATCAATATGATGCACAAAATCATAACGCCGAATCTTCTGCTCCCACATTCTTTCCCCCATTTCCAAATGACCTTAATTGTAGCTATTATGAAAGCTATTGCCCATTTTATGTCTTCTTCCATTCTTGCTCTCTTCTAACCTCACCAACATTTAACGCAGCTCTTTTCTCGATTTCTCGACATTGTATCATTATGTGTATATATGATTTGAAAATCACTACATATTATATTTTAATAAAAATAATACACAAAATATAGATATTTTTGTTGGTAAAATAGAACAATTTGTATTTAATAATGCTGTTTTAGTGATTTATGTACTTTAAAGAAAAGCCTTATAAGCCCTCAAAATGCATGATCCATGAAATATTGATTTTCAAAGTAATAAAAACCTTAACTCAACCAAACAGCAAAACAAACTGCGTGCTTTGTTCGCACTGTTTTATAACATCAATAAAAAGCGCCTCTCTGCCTATTTATCAGTTCTTCTTTAAGTAGCCCAGCACCATCATACTCTTATGCCAGCGCCCCCCGTTGTGATAGCCCTTGAAACTTGAGACGATTCATGAAGAGGACTTATTCTTTCTAAAGTGTTTTATTCACGCGGGTTCTCTCTGCTTGCCACATACAAGAGACATGGTTTTAACTAATACAACATAACTAAATTTGAAACGAGAAAATCCTATGGTATTCATGATCTCTCATGAAAAACAATGAATTACTCTTATAAATAAACGTGACAGTTAAATCAACGTGACAGTGCTGTTATGAAGAGAACTCCTTGCACATCTTAATAGTTCATAGAGATTAACTGGGTGTCATTTTATATTCTGTACACAGATGAAGTATTTTTATAAAAATGCTCCGTCTTGCGCAGAAAAAAGGACAGCCCGTTAAGACCTTAAAAAGAAAAACCTCTGAATGCTTGCACCTCTTTTTCCATGAGAGATTCAAATTGATAAGCCTGTCTGAAAAAAGTGCTGTTTATGTCCTTAAAGATACTGCTCTTGTATCAAGATCACTTACTCCGGTGAAAATTGGAGTTTTGCGAGGTAAGCATAGACGCCATTTTTTGCCACAAGTTCTGCATGGGTTCCCTCTTCCACAAGAGCGCCTTTATCCATCACGAGAATACGATCAGCTTTTAAAATTGTTGCCAAACGATGTGCAATTACCAAGGTTGTA
>NZ_JBHIMK010000061.1:0-11433 GCF_042194085.1 Bartonella sp. MU70NMGDW | reverse complement strand
ACCCATATTCTTTTTAGCACTACGGTTCTTCTTCATGTGGCATCATTTGCGGTGTTTTGTGGGGGGTGGTTGGTCCTTTGAAGATGTCTCTTTTGTGGAATGTTGGGGGAATTTAAAGTGCGGTGGTGGCTTGAGATTTAAGGAAAAAAAATGAACTTGGAAAAATATAGCGAACGCGTGCAGGGTTTTTTACAATCAGCACAAAGTGGTGCCCTTGCTTCTGATCATCAGCAGTTTTTGCCGGAGCATCTGTTGAAAGTGTTGTTAGACGATTCTCAAGGATTGGCTGCATCACTGATCCAAAAAGCGGGTGGTGATCTTACTCTTATTCGAAAGGCGCTTAACGAAGCGCTTGATGCTTTGCCTAAAGTGCAAGGGGGAAATGGACAGCTCTATTTGTCTCAGCCATTGGCAAAAGTCTTTAACATGGCGGAAGATCTGGCGAAAAAAGCTGGTGATCAATTTGTGACTGTGGAGCGTGTGTTGCAAGCGCTGATCATGGAAAAGACCGCAAAAACTGCTGATATTCTTACAAGCGGAGGGTTGACAGCGCAAGCGCTTAATGAGGCTATTAATGATTTGCGGAAGGGAAAAACAGCAACAAGCCCCCATGCCGAAAGCCAATATGATGCTTTGCAAAAATATGCTCGTGATTTGACAAAAGATGCCCGTGAAGGAAAACTGGATCCTGTTATTGGGCGGGAAGAGGAAATCCGCCGCACTATTCAGGTGCTTTCACGGCGGACCAAAAATAATCCTGTGCTTATTGGTGAGCCTGGGGTGGGGAAAACAGCTATCGTGGAAGGGTTGGCATTGCGCATTGTTAATGGTGATGTGCCTGAAACCTTGCGTGATAAACAGCTTCATGCACTGGATATGGGAGCGCTTATCGCTGGTGCAAAATATCGTGGGGAATTCGAAGAGCGCCTCAAAGCGGTGTTGGCAGAGGTGCAAGCTGAAAATGGGCAGATCATTTTGTTTATCGATGAATTGCATAATCTCGTTGGGGCTGGAAAATCTGACGGGCCTATGGATGCTTCTAACTTGTTAAAGCCTGCTCTTGCACGCGGAGAGCTCCATTGTGTGGGGGCTACTACGCTCGATGAATATCGAAAATATGTTGAAAAAGACGCTGCTCTTGCACGCCGCTTTCAGCCTGTCTTTGTACCGGAACCCTCTTTAGAGGATACTATCTCTATTTTGCGCGGTATTAAAGAAAAATATGAACAACATCACAAAGTGCGCTTGGCAGATAGTGCACTGATTGCGGCGGCGCGTTTGTCTAACCGCTATATTACGGATCGTTTCTTGCCGGATAAAGCTATTGACCTTATCGATGAAGCGGCGGCGCGGTTGCGCATGCAGGTCGATTCAAAGCCGGAAGAACTCGATGCTGTTGATCGGCGTATTTTACAGTTGAAGATCGAACGGGAAGCTTTGAAAACAGATGTCGAGCCAACAGCAAAAGAACGTTTGAAAAATGTGCAGGAGGAACTGAAAACATTGGAACAACAGTCCGCTGAGATGACAACGGCTTGGCAGGCTGAGAAACAAAAATTAGGGCATGCTGCTGATTTGAAAAAACAACTCGAAGAAGCCCGTAATGCTTTGGCTATTGCACAACGTGATGGACAATTCCAACGCGCTGGAGAGCTCGCTTATAGCGTTATCCCTGAACTCGAAAAACAATTGAGTATCGCGGAAAATGATGATCAACAAAATCATCTCGTTGAAGAGACGGTTACTGCTGAACATGTGGCACGGATTGTTTCGCGCTGGACTGGTATTCCTGTTGATCGGATGCTGGAGGCAGAACGGGAGGCGCTGTTGCGGATGGAAGATGAAATTAGCAAACGTGTGATTGGGCAGGGAGAGGCTGTGCAAGCTGTTTCTCGCGCGGTACGTCGTGCGCGCGCAGGGTTGCAAGATCCCAATCGCCCGCTTGGCTCTTTCATGTTTTTGGGTCCTACCGGTGTGGGAAAAACCGAATTAACCAAAGCACTTGCCGCTTTTCTGTTCCAAGACTCCAATGCCATGTTGCGCATCGATATGTCTGAATATATGGAAAAACATGCTGGGGCGCGGCTGATTGGGGCGCCGCCTGGATATGTTGGATATGAAGAGGGTGGGGTGCTGACGGAAGCTGTACGTAGAAGACCTTACCAGGTCATTCTATTCGACGAAATTGAAAAAGCACATCCGGATATTTTTAATCTCTTGTTGCAAGTGTTGGATGAGGGACGTTTGACCGATAGTCAAGGACGTACTGTCGATTTTCGCAATACCTTGCTGATTATGACTTCTAATCTTGGTGCTGAATTTTTAACCGCTTTGCCTGAAGGACAAACAACCGATCAGGCAAAAAATGATGTTATGAATGTCGTGAAAGCGGCTTTCCGTCCGGAGTTTTTAAACCGTATTGATGAGATTATTCTCTTTCAAAGGCTGCAACGTCACGATATGGAAGCGATCGTCGATATTCAGATAGAACATTTGCAAAATTTGCTCAATGAACGCAAAATAACTTTGCAAATCGAGCCAGAGGTGAGAAAATTTCTTGCCAATAAAGGCTATGATCCGCTCTATGGTGCGCGTCCGCTTAAACGGATTATCCAAAAAGAAATTCAAGATCCACTGGCGGAAAATATCTTATTTGGAAAAATTCACGATGAAACAACGGTGAAAATTACAAAACAAGGCGATCGGTTGGAATTTTTGCCTGAAGATTAAGTGTGGAGAAATTCACGCTATAAAGAGCGGTGATAATCCTATTATGTGATAACACCGCTCTTTGAGGCATGCTGATTTAGAAAAATTCACGATGAGACAGCGGTGTTTTATTGCAAAGCAAAGGGAGTGGTCGGTTTTTTTGCATGTTAAATGAGCGTTCTCGAATATCGTAGGATTCTTTTACTTCTGTTTGTCGTGAAAGCTATTTTCTTGCAATGTTATAAGTGAAGTCACAAGCGGGATTGCTTTATTGCTTTGTGCGTAAAAGCGTTAAAGAGAAATGCTGTTTATTCGCCGTAAAACATTGCTCTTTGAAGGGGTGTGGCATGGGGGATTTTAGACGAAGATATTTTGACGATGGGTTGGAGTTTTGCTGTTTAAGCAAAAGGTGGGGGATGCGTAAAATGCACTGCTCTCTCATTTTTTAGGTGATATGCGTTTTTCTGCTTTAAAATTTTGCTAAAAGTTTTTTAAAACTGTTTGATTGATTGCACTCTTGTTAGTGGCTCGTAGATAATGAAGCATGATTATCTGCACAATCAAGTTTGCTCCTTTGCAGTTTTTTAATCAAGATAAAGACTTAAAAAACAAGACCCTAACTTGTTTTGGTTAAAATTTTCGCTATTCGTTGTTATAAAAGCAAGTTTAAGTGAAGGTGTATATTAAAAATATCATCTATATCTTAATTTACTTTACTTTACTTATTTGCCAATAAACTATAATATCGTAAATACTAAGTAAGAGAAACAGATAATGAACTTTTTTCAAGAGTTTTAATAAAAACTGTATTTGGATTTATTGATAAAAAGGATCATTTGAAATTTAAGCGGGGGGTATAATCTCATGAAATTAGCCACAAACAAGGAATTAATTAACAGCTGGTTTGCAAAGGAAGTTAAGAGTTACAATCGGCGTATTCCAGAAGGCTTAAAGGATTTCTATGAGGATAGGAAAGATTCGTTAATAAGTGATGATAAGCTTCAACAGGAAATTTTGGGGCCTTTAATACAGCGTATATCGTTAACACCGGATGATTCCAATCCATTAAAGATGTTTCTTGAACAAGGCATTTCTTTTAGGAAGGAGCAAGGGGCGAGAGTTTTTGATACTATTAGAGGTGAGCATTCGATATCTGTTAAAAGTGGAGAAAGCGTTGATCCATTTAAAGTGAATGATCCAGAAATTGACGCATCATCTATACCGGACAAACGAGAAAATACCCATACATTTACGATGACGTGTGATCGAAGAGAGCGTGCTTTTAGAGAAGAGTATGGGCTGGACAATCTTTTAGAAGAGATTAGATCGTCTGTCAGAGAGCAGGATAATGTTGAGAGTTACAATTGGTTAGAAAAGCTTATTGATCGTGCATTAAACAGTGAAGTTGCACCGTTACAAGAAACACAAGAAATCTACATTCCAGACATTCGTGATCTTCGTTTAGATGAAAAATCATATGAGCTCGCTATAAAAATCATTCGACAAGCAGTCGGATGTCTTGGGATTCGCTCACGTTTGTACAATGCTTGTTATTTTCAAAAAGCTTGTTCTTTGCGTGATCTTGTATTCATTTTTGGCATAGGTGCTCAATTTGATATAAATGCTCTAGTTCTTGACGAAGTCATGAATATATCGACAGTTTGTGACGCTAAAAATAACCTTTTAAAAGTGAAAGATTTTGGTGAGAAAAATAGCGATGTTATTGGTCTTGCTATGTCAAAAAAAGCGATATCTATCGATGACTTAAAAATAAAAAGGTATAGCAAGTTTGATCCAAGCAATTCGCGCACGAATATCTTTTTTCATATTTCGCAATCGTCATTATTTCGTCCGTTTGAAACAATGATTGTTTTTAAAGCAGGGACTGATGATCAGATTGAAAAAACAATAAAAAGGTACGAAGTCGCCAATGACATGAAGTTAAAAGAAGAAGCAGAGAAAGAAGCTTTAAAAAGAGTAAAAGTGCTATAAAAAGACTAATTGAGGCATTCAAAAGTCATTGGAAAATTATAAGTGACAACAAAAATGCAGCTGATTATCCTCCCTTCCATAAAACATTGCTCTTTGAAGGGGTGTGGTGTGCTAGAATATTTGAGGGCAGAGCTTGAGTTATTGAGCCTGATGAAGTGCTGTTGTTTGAGGGGAAGCTGGTTTGAATTTGATTTAAGGGGGATATGAATGGAATAATATTGATCGTTGCGCTTTTGCTTAATCAGAAATTAGCCACAAGATTGCTTTTTGTTTTTTCGCTTTGAGCTCTCTAAAGTTTTTTAAAAGGGTGTGTTCTTTTTCGCTATAGGTTTCTTGATCGTGGTGTAAGAGAGTTTCTTTTGTTGAAAGATCTTCTTTTGTGGCAAGGTCTGCATAAAAGAAGTTTACGGGGACATCTAGTTTTTGGGCGATTTCGAGCAAACATTTTGCGCTTACACGGTTTAAGCCTTTTTCATATTTTTGGATTTGTTGGAAACTGACACCTAAATGGCTCCCTAATTCTTTTTGGGAAAGCCCTATTGAAATGCGTCTGTGACGGATTCTTTTGCCTATCAAAATGTCGATAAAATGTGGATTTTTAGTTGGCACTTCAAGCCCCCCCTCCGGTTGCGAGCGCCCTCGCATTGGTATTCCGGGAGTTAAAGGTACTGAATCCGAGTCAGCTTTTTGCTTTTAGTGCTGAGAAGCACCTGGACATAGCAAAATCTCCCGGAATTCCGGGATACCCGCAATGCGGGTTTGTTTTTACGCTCGGATTTAGGACCTTTAATCCCTCTTGATCGGTGCGTAGACGATCAAAATTACACTTTAAGTTAAAGTAATTTCAGAAGCTTGGCAAGAAAAATCAAAAATTTTCTATTCTGTTATGCCATAAAACATCGCTCTTTGAAGGGGCTGTGGGGTGGTGGTTTGAATTTGACTTAAGGGGGGGATATGAATGGAATAACGTTGATCGTTGCGCTGTTGCTTAATCAGAAATTAGCCACAAGATTGCTTTTTGTTTTTTCGATTTGAGTTCTCTAAAGTTTTTTAAAAGTGCGTGTTCTTTTTCGCTATAGGTTTCTTGATTGTGGTGTAAGAGAGTTTCTTTTGTGGGCATATCTTCTTTTGTGGCAAGGTTTGCATAAAAGAAGTTTACGGGGACATCTAGTTTTTGGGCGATTTTGAGTAAACACCCTGCGCTTACACGATTGAAGCCTTTTTCATATTTTTGGATTTGTTGAAAACTGACACCTAAATAGTTTCCTAATGCTTTTTGAGAAAGCCTCATGGCAATGCGTCTGTGACGGATTCTTTTGCCTATCAAAATGTCGATAAAATGTGGATTTTTAGTTGGCACTTCAAGCCCCCCTCCGGTTGCGAGCGCCCTCGCATTGGTATTCCGGGAGTCTAAAAGTACTGAGCTTAATCAGCTTTTTGCTTTTAGTGCTGGGAAGCACCTGGACATAGCAAAATCTCCCGGAATCCCGGGATACCCGCAATGCGGGATAAATTTATGTATTAAGCTTTCGGGCTTTTAGCTCCCTATTTGATCGTTGCGTGGACGATCAAAAACACAGGTCAATTCATAAGGCAATTTCAGAAAATTGGCAAGAAAAATCAAAATAATCTCAAAGACTATAAAATTGGGTACTTTTTAAAAAAGTGCGAAATATGGATTTTTGGTTGGCACTTCAAGCCCCCCGCTGGGGGCGAGCGCCCTCGCATTGGTATTCCGGGAGCCTGAAAGCACTGACCTCGAATCAGCATTTTGCTTTTAGTGCTCATCGCACCTGGACATAGCAAAATCTCCCGGAATCCCGGGACACCCACAAAAGTGGGTTCATTCTTATGTATCGAGGTTTCGGGCTTTCAGTTCTCTATTGATCGTCGCGTATACGACCAAAATTACACTTTAAGTTAAAGTAATTTCAGAAAATTGGCAAGAAAAATTAAAAATTTTCTATTCTATTGTGCCATAAAACACTGCTCTTTGAAGGGGGTGAAGAGCTAGAATATTTGAGGGCAGGGCTTGATTTATTGAGCCTGATGAAGTGTTGTCGTTTGAGGGGGGTGTCTGAAGACTGTAAGAGGTACTAGGCAAAAAGCTTTGTTCGTTTACAGACCCGTGTTTGCAGAGCAGTGCGGAGTGGTGGTTTGGAAGTTTCGTTTGGCTTTATTCTGTGAATGTGTAAAAGCGTAAAAACGTATATCCGTAAAATGATGCGAAAGATTTATGGATTTATGTATAGTTAAGCTGATTTTAAATTTAAAGTACTAGGTTATTCAGCAGGTAAAGCAGAACTTCCTAGTTTAGACAAAAAGACTAATACTGTACAAACAGTTCTGTATTTTGATGATAAAAAAGTTCTATTTGTCATAGCAAGAACAGCTATTCGAGATTTTTTGATATTGTCTCTAAATTTGGAACCACCAGTCAAAATATGGGCCTAATTTTATCAGTAAAATTAACTAAATCTAGTAACGATAATAGAGCTTACTATGTAATAAAATACACGGTATTGCTAATGAGACTTGACTTTAAAATAAGAATGCAAGTTCAATTTTCTAATCCAGAAACAAAAAACTTATGAGTTTAAAGATTATGAAATTGTAAACAGATGTTTTAATGGTGAAAAAATTTATTAATTTATTACAAGAAAAAATAGATGATACAAGTTATACTTGTCACCTTATTATAAAAATAAGCCCTCTGCGGGAACAGAGGGCTTCAATAGCGGAAAAAATTCTCAACATTGGGGTAAACAATGTCAAAAAAACTGATCTGCAAAACTTAAAAAAACGTATAAATTATGCACATTCATATCTTAGTACTTCATTAGGTATAAAGGCGATGGAGGAAATCGCACCTTCGGAAACCGTCACTACTAAGAATGTGTGTGAAGCTAGCAGAGAATTAAAAAAATGGCAAGCAGAAAAAAAGTTTAAACAAAAAAAGAAAACTTTGCTGTTTGTGCCCATAAATATAATGAATCAATTCCAAATAGTGCTTTTTATTTTAAAGCGTATCCAGAAACTGAAAATCAGTTAATTCACTACAATAAATATAATAACTAAATTAAAAAGAAATATTGTTAAAGAGAGCAGTGCTAAAAGACTGATTTAAAAAATAATTTCTCAAAAGCTGAAGATGATATCATAAAAGATATGGTTTAAAGACATTTTATTAAAAAAGGATACTTTAAAAAAATACGATACTTTACCAAGCCCTGTAATGAACAATTTATCGGAAATTACAAAAGCAACTTTTTTAACACCTACTTTAGAATTAAATGATGATGAGATATTAAGAAATGCATATAAAGGTGGCTTTGTTTTTTTAATCAAGACAGGGGGACATATATATAATGGAATTGAAGTATATGATGTTAACAGTATGTACTCAGCTATGATGTTAAAACTGTTACCTATAAGTAATTCTATCTACAAAAAAGACGAAATATTCACCAATTCATATTGGGCATGTTTTTTGTCATGGTATGGAGGAGTGAGAAGGATTGGGGGAAGTGTTTTCGTGAATGGAGGGGAAAGTTTAGAGGAAGAGGGGTGTTCAGTTGTTAAGTGTGTGATGGGAGAGAAAAAGGGGAATGGAGAATGAAGAGAGTGCGCATGGATAGGAGGAGAGTGTGGGTAAGGCGGGTATTGCAAAGAGATGCGTGAAGGATGGTGGTTTAAGGAGAGAGGGCTTGATTTGTTGAGCCTGACGAAGTGCTGTCGTTTGAGGAGTGGTTGGGTGTAAGCTTTATTTTGTGGGGAAAGCTGCTTTTTGACGTGGGATTGTAGACTAGTTCTGGTTGGGAATTTTCATTCTTTGAGACGTGGGCTGGAAGTCAATATAATAATATAGCAGATTTTGATCTCATAATTTTTACATTCTTTCTTTTTTAAAGCAAATAAGAAAGAAAAATTAATATATTACTTGATATTGGTCTAAATGCTTATATCAAGAGGAGTATTTCTTTAAAAATTTTCACTTAACTTATTAAGTGATTTATTAGAATAAAAGACTCTTCTGAAGTTCATATCACCAATTGTATCGAAGGAAGTGTAACTTTAAGTGTAGAAAAGTTTAACATTGGATGGTTGGTATGAATTTATTTTTAAAAAAGAGTCCTTTAGCTCTTTTTTGCTCTCTCTTTATTTCTAAAGTTGGTGATTATGCTTATGAAGTTGTTTTTGTTTTACTGGTCTTAGAATTAACAGATAACACCTTTTTTATAGGTCTTGTGTATTTTTTTCGATTTATCCCTTTTCTCTTTTTTGGCCCTATAGGAGGTTGGTTAGCGGATAATTTTTCTTTGAAGAAAAATATGATCTTAAGTGAAGTTGTTAGATTATTAGCTTCATTATTCGTTTTTATAACCACTATAACAGGTACGGCACATATCATTGTTCTTATTGTTGCAGCAATATGTACAACGATCGGAAGAAGTATTTTCCAACCAAGTTTTCAAGCTGCTATTCCCAGAATGTTTTCAATAAAAGATCTTACAAAGGCCAATAGCATTGCTCAAATTATCATGGAAACTGCAGCCGTCATTGGACCTTTGGTTTGTTCCCTACTGCTTTTTTTAGCAAATAAATCGGCAGTACTCATTTTTGATTTTTTTACCTATTTTATATCTATTATCGTGTTATTTAATCTCATGAATTTAAATTCAAGCGAGAATAAATCATTCAATTTTATAAAAATTTATCGAGAAACAGCTTCATATCTTAAATATATTTCTACTGAAAATAAACATTTATTTATTACGCTGGTTGGATCGTCGTTTGCTATTCTCTTTACGGGTGCTATTTTAAGATTTTTAATTCCAGCTTTTGTTCTCTCTATAGGGGGAGAGGAGAGCCTTGTGAGTTATATTTTTTCTCTCATGGCTGTTGGAACTATCGTTGGTGGTTCGTTATATCATAAAATTATATTAAATATTACATCGTTGAAGCTCATGGTATTTTGGCTTCTTTATGGGGTTATTCTGTTTGTTATGCCCTTAGCTGCAGAAATTTATTTAAAATTCCTTCTCGTGTTAGCGTTTGTTTTAGGATTTATTGGTGCCTTTGTGGATATTGGTTTAGTTTCAGCTATTCAATTATATTCTCGTCGTGAAGATTTTGGTAAGAGTTTTGGAACCTTTTCAACTTTAGCGAACTCTGCGGAAGCAATGTCTGGCTTTATTGCTGGATTTTTGGCGCTTGTGGGATTGTTAAGCTCTTTTTTAGCGATGTCTGCCTTCATTATTTCCACGGGAATGATTGGCGTTGTAAAAATTAAGAAAAATAAAGAGTTAACACCTCTTAACACGACAGTCGATGACGACCATTGATATATTTGATATCTCCATGCCGTTTCTTTTTTCTAAAGACGGTTCGTTCATTATCTTATTCATGAGGTAAAAACACCGCTCTTTGAAGGGGGTGATCTGAAACGAAAGAGTGGACAGTGGTGGAAACTTGCTAGGCAAGCATTTGAATTCTTTACAGACCTTTGTTTATAGAGTGGTACGGGGTGGTGAACCTTTCCTTGGCTTTGTTCTGTAATGATGTAAAAGCGTAAAAATGTGTCTGTGAGAAAGGAGTAGAGGGGTTATGTATTGTGCGTGTTTTTTGTCATGATATGGAGGGGTGAGAAGGATTGGGGAAAAGTGTCTTCGTGAATGGAGGGGAAATGAAGGGTGCTGTGGGTTGGTTTATGTAATGCAACACTCCATGAAAGTAAGTATACATGTACTATATGTATACTACATTCTTTACATGTGTTTTTTCGTACTTTTAACATATATATTTTGTGTCTTAAACATAAGCTTTGAGTACTATGAGAGATGGTGGTCGTTTTTTTAATAAGCGAGAAAGTGATTAACGAATGCTTGATTGTAAAGCAGTATGTTGTTAAGGCTATTCTTTGAAAGGATGCTCTTATTTCTGGTGTAGGAGCTTCTCAGGAGAGAATGCAATTAATAGGGGAGTTAAGATGTCAAAATATTTATTTCCGTTACCGCTTGTATTGGTGGCTGGTTGTGCATCTATGAGTAATTATTCATCAAATTATGTCAGTCCAAATATTACGCAAGATGATGTAAAATTAATTGCTAACGATTTTGTTCATAATCTTAAAAAACCTTTACCGCCCGCTACAACAACACTTGTTGTGAAAAAAAATAAAACAGGAGACAACTTTACTCCCGTATTTATTGATCTGTTGCGACGGAATGGATATAATGTGATCTATACAGATCAACCAAACAAACAGCAAAATGGTGTAATCTTGACTTATCAAATAACGCCAATAAAGATAGGTATCATGTCTATGGTTTCTTATGATGAGGCTGGAGTAACGCGTTATTATGTCCGTACTTATAATAGATGAAACGCCTTTACCGGTTTGTCTCAAAGAAGTAGATAATGAAGAAATGTGTTTCAGGGGAAATGTTGGGATTGAATTAATCAATAAAAATTTACAGATGTGAAAATTACATATTCAGCCGACAATTATCCGTCGTCTCGTTTACAATTTCAGTATTGTAATGAGAAGAGATATCGTTTTATCTGTTTGCAATTCTTCATGTTCTGTCTCAGTTATATAGCGCTTTTATCGTTTCTGTCTTATAGAAAATTACTTTCTGTTCTACGGCTCTATATGCCAATTTAATAGTCAGATCTAAACAATCAAATTCATATGAACTCTTTACGGAAATCTGTTGTTTGAGATTGTTG
>NZ_JBHIMK010000060.1:0-11513 GCF_042194085.1 Bartonella sp. MU70NMGDW | reverse complement strand
TTTTTAGCAGGAATTGGCTTTACAATGTCTATCTTTGTTTCAATGCTCGCTTTTAAAGATATTGTTCTGCTTGATGCTGCAAAAATTGGGGTCCTTTGTGGCTCTGGTTTATCTGCTCTTATCGGTCTGGGATATGGATTTATTTATATTAAGCGCAATAAAGGAATTTCCCGTAGCTCCTGACGAGCTAATTGAAAATACATTTTTATGCAAAACTTTTAAAAAGTAATTTTGCTCATTTGTTGGATTCGGACAATATTTAATGTGAAATCCGTTGTCTCACCTCATCTTTACACTTATGAAGGAGAAATTTAACATCATCATACTATTTACTAACCTCTAATGTCGCAATACCTTTGACACTTAAGAAGATTCATAAGAAATATTTTTATTCCTTTCTTCAATAATCTTTTATTCATACACCAACTCCACTCGTGATATACACAGGAATGATTTTAATTGTTTCAATATAAAAGGCTTCGTGGTTTCAGAGAAGCTGCCTTTCGTCGGAAAAATTATTCACTATAAATAAAAATTTAATTGTTATAAATCAATATCTTATGTTAAATTATAAGAAACAGATAAGAATAAACAAAATTCCGTAATCAGTTAAGTAATTCCATGGCTTATTTTTCCCAATAAACCACCCTTCTCGTTACTGATTTTATTGCTGGTATTTTAAACAACTTTAATTTTTATCTTCTTAAAAGGCACATTATTTTTGGTAAAAATATTTCTTTAAAACAAGCGCGTAAATTGGCAATATAATAGCGTTTTTGTTTTACGTGAAAGGCATATACGATTTATTTAACGTAATAAACAAAAACGTGAACCAATATGTAATATCCATTATTTAAAAGATATTTCTGTCAATACCTTTGAAAGTTGTAAAGCAGAATTAAAAGGAAATTGTAAAATGGAAACTGGTTTTCACTTTTATGGCTTTATATTCTCCCCCAATTAGCTTTTATCTCCATTTCAGAGATTCCCCCAACAAGTATACGCAACATCCTTGTTCCTATCTGGCATACAAAAACAGGAGTTGCTCGTAGTCCCCTTATTCGTCTCAATATATATCGTCCAACATGCATCTACGCTGACATTAGATATTGATACAGGTAACAAAAAACAAAAGATTTATTTGGAATAACAACGTTATAAAATCACTACTCGATTGACAATGGAGTGGAAAAATATCCTCGTTTTTTATCATAAACACATCGCTTGTCTCACTCCATGAAAGAATTAAACTTGAAGCATGCTTCCATAGGGAGCACTCTCGTTTACGTAATTAACTCGCGGGAAAAAATTAGTCATTTAGACTATTCTAAAACATACGATCAGGAGAAAAATAGAGCGTATATACCGCTGCTCTCCCCTTTTCCCGCTCTTAGTTGATATTTATTTTCTTTTTGTTTACGGAGTTAGCTCTATATTTCTTGATACCATAAAATACTCTTTACAGATAATTTAAAAAACAATATTTCCGAGACTTTCGAATTATACAACGCTACATTAAATATAATAAGAGTAAAATAATATTTATAAAAATATCTTTATTGGGAATAAACGTATTAATTACTGCACTTTGATAACATATCTTATATTCACTTCAAATGGATATCCCCATTCGAATGCATTATGCTATTAAAAAGTAATTACAAAACAAGAGAATACGTTTCGCATTCATATACTGAATAAAAACAAATTGTGGGAAAAATATGTAAACATGATAAGAAACTAGCACGATATACGGCATAAATGAAAGAATGTATTTCATGCGTAATTGGCAGTATGACAAAGAAAATACTTGTAATAGAGTAGTTAAGAGAAGAAAGTTAACCTAAAGAATATACGGAGGTATCGAAAACTCTAAAAATCTTAATCATAATTCAAAAAAAGACAAATAGACATAAGAAAAAATTTAAGTAATGAAAGCAACACGCTATAACATTATCATTTAATTTTGATCTATCGTTACATGATTTTATGAAAAGTGCTTCTGAAGAGCTCTATAAGCCACAAACGCATAAGATATAGTAATTTTATAACTTATAGCGCAACATAAATATTGTCTATAGAGATATATTTTTTATTGCCTCATAATACAGAAAAAATTAAATTTACAAGATATATATAAAGCCATAAACAACCATTTGAGACAAGCTAAATATCTCTAGAAAATACATCTTCAATTCTATTTTTAGTAATGCCGTCACTAATCCAATAAGCTCAAATTTCTCTAAGATTTATAACATTAAATCTGTATTCACGAGGCTGTCCCTCATGCAACATGCATCCTTTGAATAAACGCAGTGCATTATTCCTTCTTCTATTAAAGCTTATTGTAAAGACTTCTCCATCCCTATCTATAGGCTCTAAAACGTTTATAAACGGCATATTTTATATCCATTCTTAAACAGTTTTATCCAAACATCTTTCTCTTGTAATGTATAAGCAACCATTTTTAAATTCATCATGAACAAGTTTAAAATAAGAGAGTTTTGCTGTATTAAATATTCTATTTAAGTTAAAAATATAAATTATCCTTAACAAAAATTATTAATATATATTAAAGCTTTATGTTATTGAAACTTTGTTGAAACTAAAAAATGCTTATCCCTTATCAAGTGCATAAACAGCATGTAATGTTCTAACCGCAAGTTCAGTGTAAGCACTATCAATCAAAATAGAAATTTTAATTTCTGAGGTCGTAATTGCTTGAATGTTAATACCCTTTTCAGCCAAAGCCTTAAATGCTGTAGCGGCAACACCTGCATGGCTACGCATTCCAATACCAATCACAGATACCTTGGCAAGATCACTTTCAAATTGGAGAACATCAAATCCAATTTCTTTGCGATTCTTCTCAAGAAGTGCAACAGCTTTTTCTACATCTGATGATGGTACAGTAAAAGTCATATCCGTTTTTGAGCCATCTTCAGAAATATTTTGCACAATCATATCAACATTAATGCGCTCTTCAGCCAAGGGACCAAAAATTGCTGCCGAAATCCCTGGACGATCGGCAAGCCGACGAAGGGAAATTTGCGCTTCATCCTTAGCAAAAGCAATACCAGTAACATTTTGTTGTTCCACGATTTCATCCTCATCGCAAATAAGTGTTCCAGAAGAACTCTTTGGATCCTCCATGCCTAACGCATCAGGATCCTCAAAACTTGAACGCACAAAGGTACGAACCTTATGAACCATTGCCAATTCAACAGAACGAACCTGTAAAACCTTTGCACCAAGAGAAGCCATTTCCAGCATTTCTTCAAAAGCTACTTTTGGTAAACGACGCGCTTTCGGTTCTATACGTGGATCCGTTGTATAAACACCATCTACATCCGTATAAATATCACAGCGATCAGCTTGTACAGCCGCGGCTATAGCAACAGCACTTGTATCTGATCCCCCACGCCCTAAGGTAGAAATCCGGTTATCTGGAGCTAACCCTTGAAAACCAGCAATAACAGCAACCTGACCTTCCTGAAAACACTCGATTAAAAAAGATCCATCAATATCAGTAATACGTGCACGTCCATGCGCATTGTCTGTATGAATGGGAATTTGCCAACCAAGCCATGAACGTGCATTCACACCCATTTCTTGAAGTGTCAAAGCCAACAAACCTGAAGTAACCTGTTCACCAGAAGCAACCACAACATCATATTCACGAGCATCTCTATGCTTGGAGGAAGCATCACACGTCCACTGAACAAGCTCATTGGTTTTACCAGCCATCGCAGATACGACAACTGCAACCTCATTGCCTGCATCAATCTCTCTTTTGACATGCCGTGCAACATTATGAATACATTCAATATTTGCTACAGATGTTCCACCGAATTTCATGACAATGCGCGCCATTAATAACACTCTTACCTTTACATCTCTTATCTCAAACGGTAATGAGAATTAGATGCTGTATCAACTAACCATTTTCTCGACATAGCGAATATCTATCATTTGTGCAAGTTTCATTATGATTATATTAATTTCTCTTGACTTTGTATAAAATCTACTGGACTTGATCATTAAAAATAAAAGGCAGGCAACATGATAGATGAAACACAAACAACTATTGATCAAAGTGAAATTGATCATTTTTCACGTATTGCTACAGAATGGTGGAATCCACAAGGAAAATTTCGACCTCTTCACCAATTTAACCCAACGCGCCTTGCTTACATCAGAGAAAAAATTTGTTTAGAGTTTAATCGTGACCCTTGTTCATTTACGCCCTTTGACAATTTGAAAATTCTTGATATTGGCTGTGGAGGAGGCTTGTTATCTGAACCAATGGCACGTCTTGGCGCTATGGTCGTAGGCGTTGATGCTGCACAAACAAATATTGAAGTCGCAAAAACCCATGCAGCTCAAAATGATCTTTCCATTGATTACCGCACGATGACAGCAGAAGCTCTTGCCAATGAAGGAGAAAAGTTTGATATTATCCTTAATATGGAAGTTGTTGAACATGTCGCTGATGTTAATCTCTTCATAGCAGCTACAGCAAAAATGTTGAAACCACAAGGGTTAATGTTTGTCTCAACACTCAACCGCACGTGGAAATCATGGGGGCTTGCTATTGTAGGTGCTGAATATATTCTACGTTGGCTTCCTAAAGGAACACATGATTATAAAAAATTCCTAAAACCTCTAGAACTTAAAAATTTCTTATCAAAAAACGCTCTGACTGTCATTGATGAGATAGGTATTACTTATAACCCATTAAATGACAGCTGGAATCGCTCAAAAGACATGAGCGTTAACTATCTCCTTCTCGCAAAACGGTCTTAAGGATATGTAATTTACAAATATTATACGCCTTGTAATAAAGAATTGAGCTTTCCCTCAGCCTCTAAAGCATAAAGATCATCACAACCGCCAACGTGATAATCACCTATAAAAATTTGTGGAAATGTATTACGTCCATTTGCACGCTGTACCATTTCTTGGCGAAGGGATGTGGAAGCATCAATATCTGTATACTTTACGCCTTTTTTATTAAGCAAATCACGTGCTTTTGTGCAATAAGGGCAGTTAGGGCGTGTATAAATTATTATCTCTTTCATAGTATTATCCTCCAATATTTTTTAATAATATTCACTTTAAATTCCTCTTACGAGGAGGGAAAAATAGAATCTTCTTTGAGAACACGCGAAAATGTTAGCACATCAACCTGCCGTGCACCTGCATATTTTAATGCAGCAGCTGCTGCTGTAACTGTTGCACCCGTTGTAAATACATCATCAATCAGCAAAACAGAACATCCTTTGAGATATTTTTTAACCTTATGCGAAACCTTAAAAGCATTTTTTACGTTAAGTTTTCTTTCTCTTGAAGAAAGACTAACCTGCGGACGGGTATGCCGACAACGAACAAGCCAACTTGGTTTTAAAAGCTTTTTTTGTG
This sequence comes from Bartonella sp. MU70NMGDW, assembly GCF_042194085.1. Taxonomy (NCBI): domain Bacteria; kingdom Pseudomonadati; phylum Pseudomonadota; class Alphaproteobacteria; order Hyphomicrobiales; family Bartonellaceae; genus Bartonella; species Bartonella sp. MU70NMGDW. The sequence continues at coordinate 6,092 of NZ_JBHIMK010000060.1, read as the reverse complement.
ATGCTGCAATATAACGTGCAAGCTCAGCAGATTGATTATAACGCCTCTCCCAAAAACGACGAAAATGCAATGGAATGGGAATAATAACATCACAATCATCAATAACCTCGCGTCCAGCAAACATCATCCAATTGGCCATAAATGATGCCAATTCTATATGATCACCATATTTTAAGCGCGTTACTAAAGTTCGTGCAAGCCCTTTATGAACAATGACTGAGCGAACACGTGAAAAAGGATGAGAATTACGAAGCGCTTCACCACTGAGAAAACCATCCCCCATATCACAAACAAAGGGAGTCCCCATAACAGGACAATAAGGTTTCGTGATAAATTGAAGGTCTTTCCAACATTCGGAGCAAATCGTGCCATAAGTAGAAACATTTTGCTTACATCCAGGACAAATTGGTGGATAAAGCACAGTTTTCAAGCGTTCAATGAACTTACTTAGTATATCCCCACTACTCAACGCCGCTTCTCGAAAATACAACATTATAAATTTAGGCTTTTACAAGTTTCCCTCAGAACAAAAGTTCCTTTGTATTTCCTCAATTTATAATTTTAATTCCTTTAAAAACTCTTACCTTCTATAAATTTATTTTTCTTTTATATTATAAACTTGACAGAGCTTGCACAAATAATGAACCTTTTCAAAATATATTCTTCCATAGAGCGAAAGTGTTCCACAATATGTCGCATCCTTTAATTTTTGATCATAACCGCATTGAACAATTCCGAAAACGTGCCTTTCAAAAAGCAAAAAAAGGATACGACTTTTTACTCTCTCACATGGCAGAAGATCTCTATAAACGTCTTAGCACTGTTGATCGCCTCTTTACATTAGCTCTCGATTTACACAGCCATACAGACCTTGCTGCGCAAGCTTTAATGAAATCTGGAAAAGTTTGTTCCATAGAACGTATTGAGACCGATACGCTTTACCAAAGCCATGATAAAAAATTTCATTTACGTCATCGAGAATTTCTTGATTTACCTCAAAGTTACTGTGACCTTATTGTTTCACTTCTTTCATTACAATTGACCAATGATACCCCTGGTGTTCTAAGCCAGATAAAAAATACCCTTAAACCAGATGGCTTATTTCTTGCTGTTATGGCAGGAGCTGGTACATTAAGAGAATTGCGGGAAAGCCTGCTGCAAGCTGAAAGTGAAATTTATGGTGGAGCAAGCCCTAGAATCTATCCTTTTGCCGACATTCGTGATGCAGGCGCTCTCTTACAGCGTGTTGGCTTTGCTCTGCCTGTAGCAGACGTTGAAGATATCACAATACGTTATAATACAATGTTTGACCTTATGCACGATCTTAAAGCTATGGGAATGCAAAATGCACTCATCAATCGTTCACGACGCCCTGTATCTAAACGTTTTTTTCTCCGCGCAGCTGAAATCTATGCACAACGATTTAGTGATCCTGATGGACGTATTCGTGCACATTTTTCTTTCATCTGGCTCTCTGGTTGGGCTCCTCATCCCCATCAACAAAAACCCCTACAACCTGGTTCAGCGCAAATATCTCTTACAGATGTTTTACAGCCCAAAAAAATATAATCTAAAATTATTTTTTAAAAATACTTTTATCTGTTGTCCGTAATATTTGACTGGTAACCGTTCCAGCTATCATTGAATCGCTCACGTTTAGAGCAGTACGTCCCATATCAATTAGCGGTTCGATAGAGATAAGTACAGCAACCAAAGTAACAGGAAGCCCCATAATTGGTAACACAATCAATGCAGCGAAAATAGCGCCTCCCCCCACACCAGCAACACCAATAGAACTCAACGTCACGACCCCAATAAGCGTAGCAATCCAAGTAGGATCAAGAGGATTAATACCCATAGACGGTGCAATCATGGTCGCAAGCATCGCTGGATAAAGACCAGCACAACCATTTTGTCCAATTGTTGCCCCAAAAGAAGCTGCAAAACTCGCAATGGATTGTGGTACACCTATCCACTGTGTTTGCGCTTCAATATTTAAAGGAATACTTGCAGCACTTGAACGACTGCTAAAAGCAAATGTTAAAACCGGTAAAACCTTTTTGAAAAAACGAAAGGGATTAACCCCAGAAATACCAAGCAATACACCATGAATTCCAAAAATTAAAATAATACCGACATAAGATGCAATGATAAAAACCAGTAAATTTAAAATATCTGCAATACGCGATGTTCCTCCTACTTTCGTCATAAGTGCAAAAATACCATAAGGCGTCAAAGCAATCACAATACGGACTAACCGCATAATCCAAGCTTGTCCCACTTGAATAAATAAAAGCGCTTTTTCTCCTTTTTCTGGCTCATCTTTCTTTAAAAGAAGAACCGCTGCACCTAAAAATGACGCAAAAATAACAACACTGATAATTGACGTACGTTTGGCTCCACTCAACTCAGCAAATGGATTTTTAGGAATCATAGACAAAATCATCTTTGGTATATTCATATCTCCAAGTTTAGAAATATGACCTTCAAGAAGAGCAGAAACATTTTGCCCTTCATGCACCAAACCATCAGTTGTTAATCCAAAAAAATTAACCACAAGCACACCAACCAATGCTGAAAGAGCCGTTGTAAAAAGCAATATTGAAATTGTTATTATACTCATCTTTCCAACAGCATAAACAGAATGTAAATGAGCAACTGCTGAAACGATAGAGATAAAAACCAGTGGCATAACAATCATTTGCAACAATAAAATATAGCCCTCACCAACAATGTTAAACCATTCAACGGATTTCAATAAAGTGCTTTCACCCTCTCCATAAACAAACTGCAAAACACTTCCAAAAATCAAGCCAAGGATAAGCCCTAGCATAACACGTAGTGAAAGACTCCATTGCATTCTCTTACTTTGAGAAACCAACAATAAAAAAATAACAAATAGAAATAAATTGACGAAAAAATTAAATGTCATTGTCTATGCTCACTTACTATTATTATGGTTGACATAAATAATCTGCATAATTCAAAATCAATGCATGATATTTAAAATTAACATAAAGCTTACCAGGATTTTACAAAATCATTATTTTTTTAATTTATCGATTAAAAGAGAACTTTTTATCTACTAATAACTGTTTAAAGAAAATAAATAAAATTATTTTCCTATTCTTTAAATTTACGCTCTCATAAAATAGTTAAAAAAGAGAAATATAAACAACATTCATTGCGTCTTAATACTGAATAATTCCAGCATATCTTATCCTATCAATATCCTTACCTCTCTCTTTTTCTATTTGAACTGAAGCGAGCTTTCCAAGAAAGGATGAATTAACAATCGAACATTCATGACTTTTCTAGAAAATACACCAACAAGCTACTTTTGCTAATTTTATGGACTGCACTCTCAACAGCTTTGACCAGCATTTCAAATATAATTATTTTATTGAAAAGACCTTTCATACATTCTTTCTTTGCTCTCAATGAAAGCTTTTTTATTTTTCGAAATTCTTTTTATAGTCATAAAAAAGACTTTGAACGCCACAATACCTATTGAATGACAAAATATTGATTTATAAAAATAATTTACTGTTTTGCATATTAAATGAGAGTCCCGAATAACGTAAGATTCTCTTATTTCAAACCTGTTTATCTTGAATCAATCAAAATCACTTGCTTGCACGTCACAAGCAGGGCTGGCGTGTAAATAAAAAATGTATAAGAAAGGAGTAGAAATACTTCTTATGAAACGTCTTAATTCAAGAGCTATCACAACATTGGAGGGCGGAGCTTGGGCAGAAAATATAAATAATATGATTGCTTTTTATAATAGTGCAGTAAAATGTTTTAATGATACCTATCTATATGCTGATCGAACAACACGTGCACGTACCGTAGATAATTTTATCACTTTAGATGTAAAAAAGATAAGTTGTAGTTATAATGTTAAGCAAGAACTAATCAGAGGAAGGGTTTTTGAATTTGAAGAGACATGTCTCACGCAAAGTTCGTATCGTCCTTTTACACGACTATGGCTTTATTATAATCGTATCTTCAATGACGGAGTTGATCAGATACCACATGTATTCCCTATGGGGCAAGCAGTAGAAAATAGAGTCATAGAAATTACAAGCATAGGAGCACGAAGCTGTTTTTCTGTGTTGATAGCTAAGAATTTACCTAATCTAGATGCAATAGATACAGGCCAATGCTTTCCACAGTATCTTTATAAAAATGTTGAATCTTCTATAACTGATCATGATGAGAAACAATCCCATTTGTTTACAAATTCAATAAAGGAAAGAAAAACATCTGGTTTACAGAGGCGTGATGCCATCACTGATAAAGGATTAACGCATTTTAAGCTGCTTATCCTAGTGAGACCATAACTAAAGATGATCTATTCTATTAAACTTACGGATTATTGCATTCAAAAGATTACCGTACTCGCTATGCTCATAATTTATGCAAAGAATTGCCTCGTATCCCCTGTGTAAAAAGCGCTGAAGATTTCAGGATATTGTGGACAACAGAGTGTGAGTTTGATCACTTGCACATAAATTATGAAAGTGTGGAGCCTTATCTTGTGACCTTTAAAAAGGATAAATCTACTGTTATTTACAACAGCAATATCATCATGAAAAACATCCCTCTTGAAGCTTATGAGTATATCGTTAATGGCAACCCCACTCTTGAATGGGTTATGGAGCGTCAATGTGTAAAGATAGATAAAAAGAGTGGCATCGTTAATGATGCCAATCGCTATGCTATTGGAACCATTAGTAACCCTGCTTATCCATTAGAGTTGTTTCAAAGGATCATACTATAAGTTTAGAAACAATGAAAATTGTTAAAAAACTACCAAAATTAGAAGTGTGAGAAACCGAATAGACTTATGAGGTTAACACACCTCATAAAGATCTCTTGTGTATTGCTTTAAAAAGGCAGTCTATAACTTTAACCATCTTATTAAGTTTATTACCTACAATCTTAAAAGGATAGTTTATATGTGTTATTCTAAAGACAAGGCTTTGCACTTTTAGACACTGTTATTTGGATTGCTTTTAAAAGATTATATCATAATCTAAAATGATAGCTTTATTGTTTTCAAAAGCTCTGTTGAAAAAGAGCTATATGTATTCATTTTACTTATAGATTTTGAAGGTGTCTAAAATCCTCAAAATCTTCAAGAACCTCAAAACTAATAACCATAATGGTCTTAATAGCATTTTTTATGACTAGAACCTATCTTTTGAAATGGCTTTAAAGGATCACATGCTTATCATAAGATATATTTAATCACTCACTAAAATGATCTATTTTGTCGGTTCAATTTACTGACAGAAAAATGACAAAAGTCTATTAAAAGGGAGTTTTCTGACCTCTATAATTATCAGTCTCTCTTTAGATGTCTTTATAACAGGCAATAAAGCGCATTATCATCTTTATTATTTATATTATGAAAATGAAAAATGATGCCACGACTATAAAAAATATAATAGCTATAGAGCATGCGTGAAAAAACAGGTTTTCATAATCACAATGCAAATGAACGCGTTGGTTATAAAGAACGCGGTGCCTATTAAAGTTGTTCAAATTAGAGCCCCTTATAAACAAAATCTACAAAAATCATTAAAATCATTTAGTAAAAAACTGATACGTTATAAAGCTAAAAATACGCATGATGAGAGCGTTTATAAATATTATTAATGTTATAGATAATAAATAACGCAATTGTTTAATAAATTACACAATATATCTTTAAAAGACATAATAAAAAATAATCAAGTAATAAGCACATAAACAATATTTACACATAATATATTTAAAAAATATAAAATTGTAAAATATTTATTTACAATAAATACGTATCGTGTTACATAAATTCTAGATATATTAGTTTATATGTTACGAAAAAGCATTTTCCATACCTTTAAAATACTGACTGTCTTTTATGTTTTTGTTAGTATATGAGTACTTTGTCGGATGTAGCTATGCCATACAATACCCTTTTATGGGAAATGCAACGCCACTCGTAATCTACATATCATTCAATATAATTTGAAACACAATACCAACAAAAATATCACATATACCATTGATATAACCAAATTAAATGATATCAACCGTCGTAA
>NZ_JBHIMK010000006.1:25089-45954 GCF_042194085.1 Bartonella sp. MU70NMGDW | reverse complement strand
GATACAGAGCTTACAGAAGCAGAAAAAGAAATACTTCAAGAAATCATCATGACCTACAAAAGTGTAAAAGTGATGTCGCGTTATACGAAATGGATTGTACTCATTATACTCTTATTAGCGCTTGATTTTTCACGTATTATGGATGCGTTTGTAAGTATTTTTACACAAAAACCAAATATCCGACTCTAAACATACTCTGAGACGCGCGAAATTCTTTAGAAAATGGATTCTTAATTTTGCTCGTCTCATGGAGGTGATAGAGAATGCCTTCGCCCATTTAAAACAGTAGATTTCAAAAATTAAAAATTTGTTCTATAATAATAACAAATTGTTAATATACGTGCGTTTAATAGGTATATTTCGTAATATTATCGGCTAAAAAGGTGGGAATAATTATGGAAAACGTCGCAGTTCAAAAACAAGAAAAGAATAAAACTGAAAAGTTTTCTATGAAAGAAAATCTTGCTGGAAGAGTTCGTCGTTTTCCTAAACCGTCCACTGAAATGGAAGCTTTGCAGCCTGTTTTTGAAGCGGTAAGCAACGCTATTCACGCGCTTGAAGATTCTAAGCAAGAAGATTACAAAAGCGCGGGTAACATAGATATAGAAATCAAAGATATAGATAAAAATGAAACACTTGAAATTATAGTTAAAGACAATGGTGTAGGATTGGATGATGAGCACTTTCAAGCTTTTTGCACTGTAGATACTAATTTTAAATTAGAAAAAGGAGGAAAAGGAGTTGGGCGGCTGCTATGGTTGGATGCCTTTAAGAAAATACGAGTTAAAAGTATATTCCTTGAAGAAGATCAGCTTTACCAGAGAAGCTTTACATTTTGTTTGGAAGAGGAAAATCAGATTCTTGATCATTCAAAAATACCTCTTATTAATCAAGAAGTAACCGGAACAGAAATTATTTTTACCGGTTTAAGAGATGTAGCGTACCAAAAACATTTTCCACGCGAAACTGAAGCAATTATCGATCATATTGGGGCACATTTTTTTTCAGATTTAATTTTAGAACAACTTCCTCAAATAACTTTTCGTGATGATCAGATGTCTGTCAATTTAGCGCAGAAAGTTAAAAAATATTTAGTAGAAAATAGGGGAGAGATTACACTTGAAACCGCAGATTTTGGTTTATTAAAAATTCGTAATTTTATTTGTATGGCGGATGCTAACCTTAACTTTAAAGGGAAGAACCACTATCTACATCTTTTCGCACATGATCGTACTGTGACTACTGAAAGCATCGATAACCTTATTGGTTTCGGAAAATTTGGAGACCAAGGGCTAGTGTATCATGGTTGCATAAGTGGTCAGTATTTAGATGATAGAGTTAATCAAGAAAGAACGCATTTTTCTTTTAAGAATAAAATATTGAAAAATATTTTACGTTCCGTTGCTAACAATATTGTAGATAGCGTTCTTGCTCCAGAAAATGAAGAATACGAAGAAAAACGTTTAAATAAATTAAAAGAATTTTGTAGAACACATCCTTCCTATTGTTTTGATAGTTATGAAAAACTATTAGAAAAACTTCCTAAATCTGCAAAGGATACAGAAGACTTTGTTAAGACACTGGCTATTCATAAGCTTCGAAGAGAAAAAAATCAAAATAAGAGAATTGAAAACATATACCGTGAAATTACTAAAGGGAATACTAACACATACAGCTTTTCCCAAACAGTGTCTGAACTTGCAAAAGAAGTTAAAGATGAAGAAACAAGACAGTTAGCAGAGTATGTTATACGTCGTAAAGTTATACTTGATATTTTAGGAGAATTAATAATAGAGGTTAAGAAAAATGTTAATGGTCAAGAAGTCCCACATCTAGAGAAAACATTGCATGAACTTATTTGTCCAATGCGTGTTCGGGGAGATGATCCTGAATCTCAGGAAAATTTAACGCATGATTTATGGATTATTGATGAGCGATTAACATTTACAAAATACTTCGCTTCGGATGTGTCTATCAAAAAAATCGCGAAGAATAGTACAAAAGGAATTCGTCCTGATTTATTATGTTATGATAAATTGCATGCTCTAGGACTTGAAGGTCGTCTTGATGCAGATCTGGACAGGCTAATGTTAGTGGAGTTTAAAAGACCAGGTCAGAAAACATATAAAACGGGTTACACCCCCATGGAACAAATAAACATATACCTTAATGAACTTAAAGGAAAAAGTATAAAGACATTTGATAATAAGAAAATAAAGATTTCAGAGCAGTGTGTTTTTTATTGTTATATTATTGCCGATATAGAAGGTGAACTTAAAACGCAAACGTCGACATGGCAGAAAACAGCTAATGGGCGAGGGAGAACTACTCTTCTACAAGGTGATTTTCGAGGATCCGTTGAAATAATAGAATGGAATGATTTATTGCAGGATGCAAAATTAAGGAATGAAGCATTTATTTCTAGATTAAAGGTTTAATTTTTAGATGCGATAGACAATATCTTCGCACATTTAAAACAGTAGCTAACCAAAAACTAAAAGCTTTATCCCCTCCCCACTTTTGAAATGGGGAGATGAATCGTGTTTTAAACTAAGCCGCTTTCACAACAGATCTTGCTAGAACGCGCTTAGCTTCTTTAATGAGAGCTTTGTATTTTCTGTTCTCTTCATCTACTCTGAAGGAATCAAGAAGACGAACATGTATTGGACCCAGAAGATACAAAACTTTTTCACCAGCGTTCATACCTTCCCAATAACTTGGCAAATCAAAGCGTGTATCACGGTCATAATCAACAGCTTGGGTTCTCAGTTTCTTTTCACATTCAATAAAGTAACGGCGTGCTTGACGTCCTTTCTCATTGCGTTCAACCATGGAAAGTTCTTTCGCCATGTCTAAGGTGAGGTGATATTCTATGCTTGGACGACCGCCTTTAGGTTTTACTCTTTTTTGAGTAAAACTCACAAAGTCTTGATTTTCTTGAAAAGAATATTCTTCAATCCGTCGTGAAATCCAATCGTTGAAGCGTATATTAACGTCTAAAAACGTATGTAACTCACGCGCGTTAACGGTTTGAACAGTTTCCTGATCAATGATTTGTTCCGTAATTTCTATAAGAGTGTTCATAGCGAACTCCTAGTTGTTAGATGTTTTTCATTGACACTTTTTATAAAAATGCCGGGTGCTGAAAAACACGGCAACTAGCCCGTCGTTATGCTTTCCCCGTAAAGGGTATTATATGGCATAACCACACCCGACAAAGCTATTATATGCGTCTAGCATACAATGAGTCAAAGCTTTTAAATTGCGGAAGATCAGTTATTTCGGCAACCAATCCGCTAGTTGTTTTAAGGTGTTTTTCAAGCACCTCATTCGACAATAGACACATTGTTATAATCCTGTCAAGCCTCTCCTGATATAAAAGACGCCCACTGCTCTAAAAGAACATGTCGCTGTTCTAAAAAATCCGTTCGCATATAAGCTTTTGTCACTGAACTCCCAACTGAATGGGCAAGAACAGTTTCGGCAATTTCAAACGGTGTTGACGTTGTCTCTGCTATCCAATCCCGTAAGCTTGAACGAAAACCATGGGGACGATAAGTCAAACCACAAACTGTCATATACTTTGCCATGGTGGCATCAGAAATGGGGTTGCCTCTAAGACCAGAAAAGAGAAAACCATTCTTTTCAAAGGGGAGAGTTTTTTCAATAACTCTCAAAGCTTCATCACTTAGTGGCACGCGAAAGTCTGAAACTTTCCCTACAATACCTTTCATGTTTTCTTTTGGTATCGTCCATATATTTTTGTCAATTTGTTCAAGGCGCAAATAGCGCAATGGATATGACCGTGCTCCTGTCAAAATCAATAACTTCAGTGCTAAATTTGAAAGGATCTTATCATCCAAGCTTTGATAAAATGCCGGAACCTCTTGCCATGGCATAGCAGGAATATTTGTTGATGTCGCACGTGGTTTTCCTAAAAGAGCGCGTGCCTTCATACAAGCCTGTAGATCAACATCTAAACCAAGAGCCGCAGCATATTTCAAGCAAATGTTAATACGATTAAGTGCTTTTCTTGCCGTATCTGCTTTTTCATGCCAAAGGGGTGCGAGAACATTGCGAATGATATTGGCTGTTAATTTTTCTATAGGTAATTTGCCTATGTGTGGAATCACGTGCAACTCTAGTGGAGAAAACCAGCGGCCGTTTTTACCTTCATTTTTCAACTCTGCTTTTTTGCTTTCAAAAGCCACTTTTGCAATTTCTTGAAAAATATTGCTTTGCTGTTTTAAAACGGTTTGTTCCCTAAAGACAATAGGATCATTGCCTTCTTTAAGAATATCACTATAATATCTTGTAAGCTCACGCGCTTCTTTTAAAGAGAGTTTCGTAACAGGACCAAGTCCCATTTCACGGCGCTTATTGTGGTGCGTATAGCGAAAAAACCAAGAGCGTGTATTGTCTTTTCGAACATTCAACCATAGCCCTGCCCCATCACAATATTTTCCTTGTGGAGAGGACTTTACAAGTAATGCTGATAACCGATGAATCGCCCTCACTTAACGTCCCCTCTCGTCCACCTTTTCAAGCATTGCTCGTCCACCTTTTTTGGTCCACCTTTTAGACCACCTTTAATTTCTGATTTGAGATTTTTCCTTTAATGCTTACTTTTTTTATTGAATCATAAAAAGCTATAGACATCAATACGCCCTTACACATCTTTATATACTTTGAATCTTGTTGCTAAAGCCTGATTCGCTCTCTGGGGGCACCATATGATTTTTTAATTACGTGTAGCTTATTCATTTTCCGATCCTTTTTAAATTCAGGAGAAGGTAGAGCTAAACGTGAATTTATAAAACGTATTATTTTATCAAACTTCTTTTTTAATGCTTTAAATTCAACTAATTCCTATTAAGAAAATATGTTAGAGTTTAAGTTTCTAATGAATATACTAACAACTCCGTAACATTGGCAAAATTATCCGGTGAGCCATTATTAAGAATCAGAAAGTTTTTTGTAAAGTTCTTACCACAAACATTTTCTTCAATAAAACCACCTAATGCATCAGCCTTAAAGTCTTTTAAAGCTTTAATCGGATAAGGAGTATGATTATAAAATACATGCGTTTCATTTATTAAAGCAATTTTTTTCTTTTAAAAGATTATAGCCTTCTATTTAACAGCGTTTTTTGCTGTAAAACTCAAATTATCTGTCTGCTCAACTAAAAGAACTTTATTGTTTAGCTTTTGTGCTTTTTTCAAAGAGATGTGGGCTTTCAAGAATAAGCTTTTCTCGTGCTTTTTGTAACTGTTTAATGACTTCATCAATCTTTGAAGGAGAACAAAAAGATTCTTGGCTATTCAACAAATGCAGCCTCTCCTTTCCCTCATATAAACATTGCATCTGAGATTGAAGTATTCTAACTTCTTGAAAAAAAAGACGTCCTGTTTCCTTAAAACCATTGTTAAGTGCAAAAAGTTGATCGGAAATGGATAGCAGAATTTGTTTTAAAAAACGCTCATTTTCTTGGCGTTTACGATATTCTAAAATAAGAGCATGGCTTATCTCATCTAACTGTTTTTTTGTAGAATCAATTTGACGCAATAAATTTGGTTTTTCCCCCATATCACCTTTTCTCACCTTCAAAAGCATAGCATGAATATCTAACAACTTAATTGCGGAATGAGATAAATAATCAACAACTGTAGGCGTATTAACATAGCGTTTCCGTGCAATCATCACAAACTCACCTAATGACTGTTTTTTACATTCATCCCACTATTTATTTTCCATTTTACAAAGCCATTCTAAAGAAAGTGCTAAAAAATATTACCTCCAATGCATTATTCCATGTCCCCTTCTCTCTTTTCACTATCAACGTGGAATCCGTGGAGAGAGAAAACGTACAGGTGTATAAAGGATAAGATGTGTTGTTTTCTCCAACACACTACTACCATCAGCAAGAAGAGCTTGACTAGGTGACAATTCTGTACCTTGCATAATTGTGGAAGCCAAAGAACCTTCTCGAGAAAGAGCCATCAACGTTGGTGAAGATGCAAAGACATTGTGTGCTCCCCCATCCACATGAGAGAAATCAAGAACAGCTATTCCATTTTTACGCAACATTTCAATATCTGAGCCATCGCCCACACGATGATGTCCACCCGTAAGACGTCCTGAAACCGCGAGAGCTTTATCCGCTCTAGATACTAAAATAGCTGTTGGCTGCGGGAGTTTTTTTATATCATTAAGTTGGCGCTCAAATACATCAACATCAATGTCTGGTGCCGCCATTAATAAACTTGTAATACGACGAATAGGCTTATATTTTTTCTGTAAGGCTAAAGTTCTAAATGCTTCCATTATAACAAAATTGCCCATAGAATGCGCAATAACCGAAATCTGATCAGCATTGGTTTCACTAATAAGTGTTAAAAACTCTATCAATCCGTCACGGGCAAAATTAGCACTGTCACGATCATAAATATAAAGAGGAACAGATCCGGCAGAAGGCCAAGAATAATGCACAGCGACAACATTTAAAGAATAATCGTGTGTAAACTGTGCTGTACGAAATGTACCATCTGCAAAATTATTATTATACCCATGGATAAAAAGAAAAATTTCTCTTTTTCCTTTTGGCTTTTTTTCTAAAGCAGCATTTAATTGCTGTTTAAACTGTTCTTTATTATCGTATTTTTGCAATGCTACTGCTGCAAAATACTTATCATGCGTAGGTTTATAGGCATTTATTTCAACAACTCCCTTTGTATGTTGCTGAGGAATTCCTACGTCAACGCGATTGTAATGTACTTTATTTGATCGCTCTGCACCATAAGGTTGAGCGTAATTATTTTGCATCATACGACTTGTTGCAACATACACTGGAATGATGGCTTTTGGAGAAACCGGGTTCTCTTCAACTTCTCTTTCTACTGCAGTCATAGAAGGAGTTGCATGCACTCCATGCCAAAGCACAGCGCGTGAATCACTACATGCTGACAATAAAGAAATACAAATAAGAAGTGTTAAATATCTCAAAATCATTATACTTCTCACTGCAACTTTACCCCCACCCTATAAAAATATAACATTTCAAATGCACAGATAAAGTAATAAAAAATGAAACATTATTAGCAACACATCAACAAATAACATACAAAAAAGATTTTTCTATAATGCGCATAAATCCCCTCTCTCTACATAACTTCATCTCATTACAGAGACTCACCGCTAACTGGTGCGGTCGAGAAGACTCGAACTTCCACGGGTTGCCCCACAGCGACCTCAACGCTGCGCGTCTACCAATTCCGCCACGACCGCACGTGGGAAGAAAAACATCCTGGTTTTTAGCCTTTAACAAATCATAAAGAAAGGTACAAGCCAATTTTCTCTTTCTCATAATTTATTTTTATCCGAACGATTTATAACTTAATAGAGATTACTAAAAATATCGACTTTACTACGATCTTTGAATCATCATCATAAAGTGTGCTTGTGCAGCTTGATCTTTTTCATAATAACCATGAAAGTTTTTTGTAATTGTTGTAGAGCCCTGTTTTTGGATTCCTCTCATAGCCATACACATGTGCTCCGCCTCAATCAATACTGCTACACCATGAGGCTTCAGGTACGTTTTTAACGCGTGAGCCACTTGCGCTGTCATAGCTTCTTGTGTTTGTAAACGACGAGAAAAAATATCTACAACACGCACAATTTTTGAAAGGCCAACAATTTTTTCATTAGGAAGATATGCTATATGTGCTTTCCCAATAATTGGGATCATATGATGCTCACAGTGTGAATAAAAAGGTATATTTTTTACGATTACGGCTTCATTATATCCTGAAACCTCTTCAAAAACTGTACCTAAGGTTTCTTTAACCGATTGACTATAACCACTAAAAAGCTCGCGATATGCCTTGGCTATACGTCTTGGAGTATCTAAAAGCCCTTCTCTATTTGGATTTTCCCCTATCCATAAGAGTAATGTACGAATCGCTTCTTCCACCTCTTCAATACTCGGACGCTTTTCTTCAGATAAAAAAGAATCCTTCCCGTCTTCTTTAACAACATTACGCATTCAAAAACTCCAAGCTTACTCTATACAAAGCATTTGCTCCATACCTATTTCATTTTGTATAATCTCTATATAAGCGAATTAAAAGTTTAAACAATCACGACTCTCAAAATTTCAGGCAATAGCGCATGATTGATAATATCTATAATGATAAAATACTTAAATATGCTGCACATATAGGAAAAATTGGGCGTCTTAATAATCCTGATGCAACATCAAAAAAACATGCACACCTTTGTGGTTCGACAATCACTGTAGATTTAAAAGTGGAAAATGGTATTATTACGGATTTTGCCCATGAAATACACGCATGTGTGCTAGGGCAAGCATCGGCTTCACTTTTAGCATCTCATATCATCGGACAAACAACACAAGATCTTAAAATATTGCGTGAAGTTATTTATCAAATGCTAACGCAAAATGGTCCTTCTCCTCAAGCTCCATTTAAGGATTTTTCTTGCTTACAGCCCATTAAAGATTATAAAATGCGCCATGCAGCAACACTACTACCCTTTGATGCAACGATAGACTGCATTCAAAAAATTGAAGAAAAATAAATGTTCAAATCACAATCTCGACAAAAAAAATTGACTCGAAATTACACAGGCAATTGGCAAAAAACACCTGGACGATTATTGGGTATTTTCTTAATACGTTTCTATCAAATAACACTTTCAAATCTTATAGGCAATCAATGTCGCCATGCCCCGACTTGTTCAGAATATACATATGAAGCGATTGCACGCCATGGGCTTTGGGCTGGTGCATGGATGGGACTCTTTCGTATCATACGTTGTGGGCCCTTTGGAACAGATGGCTTTGACCCAGTACCTATTTCTCTTGGAAATTCTTGCTGTTTTTATAAACCTTGGCGTTACTGGAAAATTTCTGACAAACACAACAAATAATCCTTTTCTTTTTTCGTATGTATTGATAAAAAATCAGTCTATAAGCTTTTTACTCAATTTTCACGAAACCATCCGCAATCGTTAGCGGAATTGGATTAAAAGGGTGTTTTTATGTCTTGCTCTGTTTCTCTTTCTTTTCCTGATGGTTCAAAACGTAATTACCCCTCCGAAATGACTGGTTTGGAATTAGCAGAATCCATTTCTAAATCACTCGCAAAAAAAGCTGTCGCCTATAGGCTTGATGGTATCACGCGAGACTTATCGGATCCATTGGAACAATCTGGTCAAGTAGAGATTATTACCCGAGAAGATTCACGCGCTCTTGAACTCATAAGGCATGACTGCGCCCATGTCCTTGCTGAAGCAGTGCAAGAACTCTTTCCTGAAACGCAAGTAACAATAGGTCCTGTCATTGAGAATGGATTCTATTATGATTTTGCACGCCAACAACCTTTTACATTAGATGATCTCACCGTCATTGAAAAGAAAATGCGTGAAATTATCCAACGCAATAAACCTTTCAGAAAAGAAATTTGGTCTCGTGAAAAAGCGAGAAAAATTTTTTCTGAGAAAAAGGAATTTTATAAAGTTGAACTTATTGATAGCATTCCTGAAAATCAAGATTTAAAAATTTATTATCAAGGAAAATGGTTTGATCTTTGCCGCGGACCCCACATGCAATCTACAGGGCAAATTGGGAATGCTTTCAAATTAATGAAAGTCGCAGGAGCTTATTGGCGTGGCGATGCCAATAATCCAATGCTCACAAGAATTTATGGAACAGCATTTGCAAATGAAAATGACTTAAAAGCCTACCTCCATATGCTAGAAGAAGCTGAAAAACGTGATCATCGCCGCTTGGGACGTGAAATGGACTTATTTCATTTTCAAGAAGAAGGGCCAGGAATGATTTTTTGGCACAAAAAAGGTTGGAAAATGTTCCAAAATTTGATCAACTATATGCGTAGACGCCTTGATGATCATCAATACGCTGAAGTTAATGCACCACAAGTTCTCGATAGGTCACTCTGGGAAATATCTGGCCATTGGGGCTGGTATAAGGAGAATATGTTCAAAGTAACTCCAGCAGCAGAAGATTCAGATCATGGGAATATTTATGCCCTTAAACCAATGAATTGCCCTGGTCATGTGCAAATTTTTAAACATGGTTTAAAATCTTATCGTGATTTGCCTATTAGACTTGCTGAATTTGGACTTGTTCATCGTTATGAGCCTTCGGGCTCTTTACATGGTCTTATGCGTGTGCGTGGTTTTACGCAAGATGATGCGCATATTTTTTGTACTGATGAACAATTAGCCGATGAATGTCTCAGTATTAATGATCTTATTTTATCAACTTATGCTGATTTTGGTTTTAAAGAAATTAGTCTTAAGCTTTCAACACGTCCAGAAAAACGAGTTGGGTCTGATGCATTATGGGATCATGCAGAAAGTATCATGGAATCTGTCCTTAAAACGATTGAAACAAAATTTGCAGGACAAATCAAAACAAGCATCCTTCCAGGTGAAGGAGCATTTTATGGTCCAAAATTTGAATATACATTAAAGGATGCTATCGGTCGTGAATGGCAATGTGGAACAACACAAATAGACTTTAATCTCCCCGAACGTTTTGGTGCATTCTATATTGATAAAGATTCAGAAAAACGTCAACCTGTTATGATCCACCGTGCTATCTTTGGATCAATGGAGCGTTTTCTTGGTATATTAATCGAAAATTTTGCTGGACATATGCCACTTTGGCTTGCTCCTGAACAAGTTGTTGTTGCAACAATTACGTCCGAAGCAAATGAATATGCCCAAAAAATAACAGCAAAACTTAGAGCTATTGGACTTTCCGCAACAACAGATCTCCGCAATGAAAAAATTAACTATAAAATACGAGAACATTCTTTACAAAAAGTCCCCGTAATTTTGGTATGTGGTAAACGTGAAGCTGAAACAAACAGCGTAAATATGCGCCGTTTAGGAAGTACGAATAAAACCCTTTTATCTGTAGAAGATGTGATTAAACAACTCTCAAATGAGGCAACACCTCCGGATTTGCAACGTGTAATAAATGCATAACATCGCAGAAGGTGGTAATACGTTAATTTTTTACTATAAATCTTCAAATTTTGTACAAAATGAGAGGGTTTGATATTCTAGTGTGTTTTGGTTTCATGCACAATTACCTATCACCAGAAAGAATCACGTGATCACTCTCTACAAGGTAGATTGATGAAAAAAATCAATGTAAGCTATGAGCTTTTTTAATGCAAAAATCATAGACAATTGAATATTAATAATAACATTAATCTTTTACCTTTATAATGCAAAGATGGTGCTATTATCATGGATAGATCATTACGATAATTATAGCAACATCAAGCAAGAAGGCTGAAAACAAGATTATATTTATTAATAAAAAATATGTAAAATTAGCTGAACAATGATATGTCTTATTCGTAAGATAAGCTCTTATAAAAAGACAAGATATTGATTTATAATGATAATATATCTTTATTCATATTAAATATTGAGAAAGGACTTTTAAAATGCCCACAATGAACCGCCTAAAGTGCTAAGGATTGTTGCAATCATTGAGGGTAGGCTAAACTATAATGCTGATGCCGACTTGCTCCTTCATAAATGTAAAAATAACAGTACTCAACGGGTTTACCATTATATCATTCACGAGAAATCATGGTGAAATAAGCTTAAGAAGCCTTAAGAAACATCTCTTTAAAACAAGCAGATGAATTGGTGAATCAATGGCATTCTACATCCTGCAATCTACACTGATGAGATATTGCATTAGCTTTCATAAAGTCAAATCAGAGAAAAATGGCAAAACTCAGCGCCTATTCTTTCCCCTCTTCATATTTTACCAAATTAAAAACTCTTATAAAAAACTCGTTAAATATACACATACGATACATTACTACTCGTTAAACGTATAAAACTCTGGGCACACCCATAAAACATCTAAATATCTACGAAACACATTGCTATGCTAGACGCAAGATATTGATTTGTAAAACAATTTCAAAACACATATTTTGCTAAAAAAGCAACACATATAAAACAAAAAACATTATTGCTATCGAGCTCTATCAAGAACACGCTTACATTCAATGAGTTCAAATAGGATTTCTTGCAACAATGCTTTATCAGTTTTATCTTTGTAAAGATTCACAGAACCAACAGATGTTTCTCCTTCATTCCTCATGAAATTCAAAAGCCCAAAAGAAGATTTTTTAGGCTTATTGCTAGCATTTTCAGAAGTTTGTCCTGCATGTTTCTTCTCTATGACCACATTCATAGCATCAAGATCACCATTACCCAATGCAGTCACAAAAGCAACACCATTTTCTTTCAAAAGGCGTTGCACACCTTTTATCGTATAACCCTGATCATATAATAACTGCTTAATACCATTGAGCAAATCAACATCGACCGGACGATAATAGCGCCTTCCTCCCCCACGTTTCATTGGTTTAATCTGCCTAAAACGTGTTTCCCAGAATCTTAACACATGCTGCGGAAGCTCCAATAACTCGGCTACTTCGCTAATTGTGCGAAAAGCATCAGAGCTTTTATCCATTTTGCAACACCTTATTTAAAACAAAATAAATTACTTTACAATGACTCATTCCGTCTCAATTTCTCAACAAGATTAGTCAAAAATAAGACCATCATTGACGACTTACACAACTGTCTTTTTCTAAAAAACAAAGACCTTTATTTTATCGTTTTTTTAACAAATACCAAACATACCATGGCATTCATTTATGAGATATCATTTTTTCTGTCTTGCACGATGCGAATCTAAAATTCTCTGTTTAAGGACATTGGCAGCCTTAAACGTTACAACACGTCGCGGCGGAATAGGTGCTTCAACACCTGTTTTTGGATTACGTCCAACACGTTTATTTTTACTGCGAACCTGAAAAGTTGCAAAAGAGGATAATTTAACCGCTTCACCTCTTACAAGTGAGTTGCAAATCTCATCCAAAACCAATTCGACTAAAGCTGCTGATTCAGTATGTGACAAGCCCACTCTTTTACAAACTACGCTCGCTAAATCTGCACGCGTTACTGTCTTACTTGTCATTATAACCACCTATTAAAATATTAAAAATTACAAAATGACTTATACGTTTTCTTGAAATATGGTCAAGTAGCCATAATTTACCAACGAATAAGAATTGCTCCCCATGTAAATCCACCTCCCATGGCCTCTAACATGATAAGATCTCCTTCTTTTATTTTTCCATCGCAAACAGCTGTTGTTAAAGCCAACGGAACTGATGCCGCAGACGTATTACCATGTTGATCAACGGTAATCACAACTTTATCTAGTGAAATTCCCAGTTTTTTAGCAGATGCTTCAATAATGCGCTTATTAGCCTGATGAGGTACAAACCAATCTAGTTGTGAAGAATCCATACCTGCAGCTGCAAAACAATCATCAACCACATCCGTTATCATACCAACAGCATATTTAAAAACTTCTCGTCCTTCCATACGCAAATAGCCTGTCGTTTGTGTTGTTGAAGGTCCACCATCAACATATAGCTTATCTATATAAGCACCATTAGAGCGCAATTTCGCAGACAATATACCACGCTCAAAAGCAATACCCCCCTCAATTTCCTGTGCTTCCAAAATAGCAGCACCCGCACCATCACCAAACAAAACACATGTCGTACGATCTTCCCAATCTAAAATTCGAGAAAATGTATCGGATCCAATAACTAAAATTCTTTTAGCCGCTCCACACCGTAAATAAGAATCTCCTGTTGTTAAAGCAAAAATAAAACCAGAGCAAACAGCTTGAATATCAAAAGCAAATCCATGGCTCATTCCCAAAGCACGCTGAATTTCAACAGCAGAAGCAGGAAAAGTACGATTCGGGGTGGACGTTGCTAAAATAATACAATCAATGTCTTTTATTGTTAAACCAGCATTTGTAAGTGCTGCTTGCGCAGCCTCAACTCCTAAAGAAACAGTTGTTTCATTTTCACTGGCAATATAACGTTGGCGTATTCCTGTACGCTGAACAATCCATGAATCTGACGTTTCAACAAACTTTGCAATCTCATCATTTGATAAACTTTTCTTCGGCAAAGCACTTCCTACACCACGTATAATTGACCGAATCATTAAGCTCTTACCTTTTCTTCAAATTTTTCATTTCTATTATAAGAGCTTATCATAAGGACTCTCCATTCACTGTCTCTTCACCTTCTTGATCAAAAAGTGTTTCTTTATTCTCATGAAACCGTCGCAAATCAGCTGTTATTTTTTTCAAAAGTCCATTATTAACCATCTCATAACCAACGCGGATAGCAGAAGCAAAACCGTTAGCATTAGCACTCCCATGGCTTTTGATCACAACACCATTCAACCCCAAAAGTACTCCTCCATTCACCCTATCGGGATCCATTTTGTGTTTCAGCGTACGAAAAGCACCCCGCGATAAAAAATAGCCAAGAGATGTTAAAAAAGAACTGCGCAGTGCGGAGTTTAAAATCTCTCCTATCTGTCGCGCGGTTCCTTCTGCGGTTTTTAAAGCAATATTACCAGAAAACCCCTCTGTTACAACAACATCGACTGTTCCTTTTCCAATGTCATTGCCCTCAACAAATCCTTTATATTCCAATCCTTCTAATTGCACTTCACGCAATATCATTCCTGCTTTTTTTATTTGATAAAGTCCTTTAACCTCTTCCACCCCCACATTTAAAAGCCCAACACTTGGTCTTTCAGTGTGATATAAAGCGCGAAACATACCCGCTCCCATAACCGCCAAATCAACCAACTGACCAGCAGAGGCACCAATTGTTGCCCCAATATCCAAAACGATACTCTCACTGCGAAGTGTTGGCCAGATACCCGCAATACCAGGACGTTCAGCCTCTGCGAGCATTTTCAAACAAAAATAAGACATGGCCATGAGTGCACCCGTATTACCAGCAGAAATGCAAGCATCAGCTTCACCATTTTTTACCGCTTCAATGGCGTACCACATTGATGATTTACCACGTCCATTACGAAGTGCTTGGCTTGGCTTTTCATCCATGCGTGTATAACTTTCTGTAGGGCAAAAGCGCGATACAGAATCCAAACAAGGGTATTTTTTTAAAACTGGACGAACGTCCTCCTCTATTCCATAAAACAGAAAATAAATATTTGATAAATATTTTTGTACAATTGCTGCTCCTGCAATAGCTGCTTCTGGACCGTAATCACCGCCCATGACATCCACAGAAATTCTAATCACGCTTGCATATCCCACATCTTTTCATTTACATCTTTAAACACATATTATGATTTTTGGCTCCTGAACACTCACAAAGCAAATCTTGCAAAAATCGCTCCGCAGAAAATATCGTTTAGCATACAATAGATATTTTATGTTTTTACAATCACTTCCAATTTTTCAAAACAGAAAATGGCGAGAATTTTTGCTCTGCTTCTTCTAAATTTTCAACCATATCCATCTTTATTCTCTCTTTACGTGGATAATGATTAATAGACAACTCAAAAAACTCTTCCATGATTGCACCAATATCAATTTTATCATCATAAAACACTTCAGGAGTATCAAGCCCCTCCACATCTAAAAACAATTCTCCTGTATCCTCTGATATTTTGGGCTTCATCAAATTTGAATCTTCAGGAACAAAAACAACCTCAATATTTTCACAAAGGATATTTTCTAATGGTTCTAATGTAACAACACATAACTGTAGTATGCGCGCTTGCAACAGACCTTTTATACGTACTCCGCGTTTTTTCCACGGGAAAATATGGAAATTTCCCTCACAAGATTTTACTTCAATTAAATCATGGTTCTGAGCTAAATTTGTACATTCTTTTTTGTTTGCACAAAAATGAACCCTTATACCTTTAGCAGGTAGAGAACGTACGGATATTGGATAAGCCAAAGCAAATGTCATTTGAGGAATATTTTTAACATTCATTGACAACTCCCAAAGATAAAAACGCATAAAGCACTGTGTTTTTATTTATATCAAGTATTCATGCATTTTTTTCTTTTCTAAAGAAATTCTATATGGCATAATTCACTTTATAACAGGGAAGCTCAGTGTAAGCTACGGTAGATTAAGCTAAAATTAGAAAAAACTTGAGGTTGCCTTCTTGTCCTACATCTCAGTATAAAAAGGAGATATCATTGTTTCAAATGCCTCACATAATAGCCTTAATCAAACGTAAATTATTGATTGGTCTATCAATAACAAGCATAGGAATGCTTGCTGGATGTGGTCTTCTCGATTCTTCAGGTTCGAGCCAAATTTATAGAGAGGGCTATGTTCTTGATAGAAATGCTCTAAGTTCTATTTCTGTTGGCTCAAGTCAAGAGCAAGTTCTTTTAACTTTAGGGACCCCTTCATTAAAAACAAAATATGATAATGAAGTTTTTTATTACATCTCACAGACACGCTATCGTGGGATGCAGTTTATGAAAACAAAGATTATTGATCGCAAAGTTTTAGCCATTTACTTCAATAAAAATAATCAGGTTGCAAAAGTTGCTAATTACGGATTACAAGACGGTCAAGTGTTTGATTTTATTGCACAAACAACACCAACTGTAACAAAAGAACATCCTTTTTTAATTCAAATTATAAAAGGCCCTGCGAATTTGCCACCCCATAACTAAATCATATAGTCTACATACCGTCTCAATATTATTAGGTCTGATAATATCTGACCTAATAATGGGGGATTTCTAGCTCTTATGGGCGGACTTTTTTTGCCATACTGTCGAGAACTGCATTAACAAGTTTTGGCTCATCACCTTCAAAAAACGCCTTAGCTATGTCAACATATTCATTCATGACAACCGCAACAGGAACATCTTTACGGTTGATCAACTCCCATAAACCTGCTCGTAAAATTGCTCGCAATATAGAATCAAGACGTGAAAGAGACCACTCTGCAGAAAGCTGTTGATGAAGCAGAGGATCAAGCTGCTTTTGATCTTTTACAACACCCGTTATAATAGCCAAAAACCATTGAAAATCAGCTTCAAGATACTGGTCTCCATCGATATCTTTTCCCAAACGATAAGCTTCATACTCAGCTGCTATTTCCATCACCCCCGAACCCACGATATCCATTTGATAGAGGGCTTGAACTGCAGCGAGTCTTGCTGCTCCACGTTTATTGGCTGAACGCGGAAAATGTCTGCTTTTTATATCAGCCATATTTAACGATTATCTCCAAATCTCTTTTTTAGAGCGATCATACATAAAGCAGCTTCAGCCGCAAAACCACCTTTATTTTTGTCATCTAGATTCGCACGCACCCATGCTTGTTCTTCATTTTCAACAGTCAAAATACCATTTCCAATAGCCAAGTGCTGATGAATAGTTAAATCCATCAATGCACGACAAGAATCATTAGCAACAATTTCAAAGTGATATGTTTCGCCCCGAATAACACAACCAAGAGCAACATAACCATCATAAGATATCTTATTTTGTTCAGCAAAAGCTATTGCACTTGGTATTTCTAATGCTCCAGGAACCGTTACAACATCATAACTTGCTTCAGCTTTTTGCAAAGTATTCACTGCACCTCTCAAAAGCGCATCAGAAATCCCCTCATAAAAACGTGCTTCAACAATCAATACGTGAGGCTTTTTACGTATCTCTTTCATCATAATGGAATTCCACAAAAAACGAATCAAAAAAATCAAGGTTATAAAGCATAAAATTCTGAAAACGATCAATAGAGTTTTGGTTTATTCATCTTCTCTTTTTAAAGCAAAAAGTTTCGCAGCATAACGAGCAAGTTGATCAATTTCCAAATTGACCCGATCTCCAATTCTAGCCTGTCCCCACGTTGTCATTTCGAGTGTATGGCGAATAATAAGAACATCAAAAACACAATCCTCAACACCATTAACAGTCAAAGATGTCCCATTAAGTGCAATAGATCCCTTATTGACAATGAAAGGTATAAATTGTCTTGCAACTTTTAAATAAAAACGAATTGCATCCCCTTCATTTTTTTGATCAATGATTTCAACCAAACCATCAATATGACCAGAAACCAAATGTCCTCCCATTTCATCACCTAATCGAAGCGAACGTTCCAAATTAACAAAAGTTCCTTTTGTCCATTGTGCAAGATTCGTTAAACGTAATGTTTCTTCCCACGCCTCGACAACAAACCAATTAGAATCTTCTTGTTTTAATCCTCGCTCTACAATTGTCAGACAAATTCCTGAACAAGCAATTGATGCGCCAATTGCTAAGCTTTCTATAGCATAGCGTGTAGAAATCTTTAAACGCATCCCCTGCTTTAAAGGTTGAACATCTTCAATACAACCAATATCCGTTATAATTCCTGTGAACATAATGTCTTACGTCTCCATTTATAAAAACGGTCATTTCCAAACATTCTTGTCTCAATCTCATAAAACTGCGAGAGATAATTTCCAAAATGAGGGGCTTCAATACGATTTTTTCCTAAAACCATGGGGGTATGAAAACATATCAAATGATCAACACAACCAGCATTCAAAAACTTTTCCCCTGTCTTTACGCCCCCTTCCAATAAAACACTATTAATCCCATGTTTATAAAGCATCTGTAAAAGAGCAAAGGGTTCTACATAACCATTGTTCATCTCTACTGAATAAATAGACACACCATATTGCTCCAATGCATTTTTTTTGCTTTTCTTTGAAAGATCCACATCGCAAATAACCCATGTAGGAATTTTCATAGCTGTTTGGACAACTTTTGCATCAAGGGGGATAGATAAATCTGCATCCAAAATAATACGAATTGGTGAGCGCATCTCCATCCCTGGCAAGCGGCAATTGAGTTGTGGATCATCTGCTAATATAGTACCAATACCAACGAGGATAGCATTATTTTGAGCGCGTAAAATATGCGTATGGGCATGAGAAAGTGTTCCACTAATTTTTACGCTGCCCTTTTCTCTTTTCCCAACACCATTATCAGCAGAAATTGCCATTTTAAAAGTGACCGCACAGCGTTGTATCTTCCTTATGCACCAATGCGTCCATAAAGATTCAAAAGCCTCTTCAGCTAAAATGCCCTCAACCACTTCAATACCCGCCGCTCGCAAAAGAGCAATACCATGACCATCAACACGCTTGTCACAATCAGTCAACGCAACAACAACTCGAGAAATACCTGAATCAATGAGTGCATTCACACATGGCGAAGTTTTTCCATAATGCGCACAAGGTTCTAAAGTAACATAAGCAGTCGCTCCTTGAGCCAAAGAACCAGCCATATGTAAAGCTTGCACTTCCGCGTGAGGACTCCCATGAATAGCTGTTATGCCATAGCCAACAATAAATGCCCCCGCACTATTATCGTTTCGCACAATTAACGTACCAACGGAAGGATTCTCACCTGTAAGACCGACATGACGCTCTGCTAGACGAATAGCTGCAGCCATAAACCGTTCATCTTGCAATTTTTTATTCATCAAAACGAGATTCTGTATCCGCAATACCCTTTGACAATTCATCTATAACATCGTGAAAATCGCTTGCATTACGAAAATCTCGATACACAGAAGCAAAACGAATATAAGCAATATCATCAATTCTTTTCAATGCTTCCATAACAAGATGTCCAATTTTTTCTGAAGCAATCTCCGGTTCTCCCAAACTTTCAAGCTGGCGCACAATGCCAGAAATTGCTCGTTCAATATGATCAGGATCAATATTGCGCTTACGTACAGCCACATCAACTGATCGCATTAACTTATCACGATCGAATGGTTCACATCGTCCACTTTTTTTAGCAACCAATAGCTCACGCAACTGAACACGTTCAAAAGTTGTAAAACGACCACCACAAACGGAACACACACGGCGGCGGCGAATCACTGCCCCCTCTTCTGCTGGACGTGAATCTTTAACCTGTGTATCCTCATATTGGCAGTAAGGACAGCGCATCTTTTGTGTCCTTAACGATTACTAAGATAAGAGTAAAGAGGAAATTGACTCGTTATATCTTTTACCTTTTTCTCAACAGCCATTTCAACGGCATAATTATCTTCATCACTTTTTGCGCTCCGAAGACCATCAAGAACTTCTGAAACCAGATGACCAACTTGAATAAACTCTTTTTCTGAAAAACCACGTGTTGTGGCAGCAGGTGATCCCAAGCGAATTCCCGATGTTATAGATGGCGTTTCAGGATCAAAAGGAATACCATTTTTATTGCAGGTAATATGAGCGCGCCCCAAAGCCAATTCAGCACGTTTACCTGTTAGATTTTTGGAACGTAGATCAACCAACAATAAATGATTATCTGTACCACCAGAAACAATATTAAAACCATTACTCTGTAATATTTTTGCTAAAGTTTTCGCATTAGCGACCACATTGGCACTGTAACTCTTAAAAGAGGGACGCAAAGCCTCCTCAAATGCAACAGCCTTTGCAGCAATTACATGCATTAAAGGACCACCTTGAAGACCAGGAAAAATTGCAGAATTAATTTTCCTGGATAAAGACTCATCATTTGTCAATATTAAACCACCACGAGGACCTCGAAGCGACTTATGTGTTGTTGTTGTTACAATATGCGCATGTGGAACGGGTGAAGGATGCACGCCACCAGCAACAAGACCGGCAATATGAGACATATCAACGAGTAGATGAGCACCAATCTTATCTGCAATTTCACGGAATCGTTTCCAATCCCATAGCCGCGGATAAGATGAGCCACCCGCTATAATAAGTTTGGGCTTACGTTCTTTTGCAAGTTGCTCAACCTCATCCATATCAATAATCTGATCTTCTTGACGCACACCATAGGAAACAACATCAAACCATTTTCCTGACATATTAACAGATGAACCATGCGTAAGGTGACCACCAGCATT